>DATAUW010000010.1 GCA_036268055.1 Verrucomicrobiia bacterium
GAACGGGGGGAAATGATTGAGCGTGGGGTGAAGCGGGTGGGGATGTTTTCGTGGAAGAAAACGGTGGCGGATCATGTGGAGATTTATCGCAGGCTGAGGGGGAAATGATTTTGACGCAGAGGTGGAGGGAGAGAAGAAACCGATTTGACGCAGAGGCGCAGAGACGCAGAGGCGCAGAGGGGGGAAAGAAATTTGGGGTTGGGGGAATGGGGATTGGGGGCGGTGATTGATTTTTGTGGTGAGGGTTGGGTGGCTCGGCGAGATAATTAGTGATGAGTGGTGTTCCTAAAATTTCGATTTGTTTGCCGAGCCTGAATACGCGGCCGTATTTGATGGAGCGGTTTCAGTCTATTTTTGACCAGACGTTTCAGGATTGGGAGTTGATCGTTTGTGACAGTTTTTCGGATGATGGATCGTGGGAGTTGATTCAGGAATTGGCGGCGAAGGAGTCGCGCATGCGGATTTATCAGACGCCGCGCAAGGGTGTCTATGCGGGGTTCAACGATTGCATCGAGCGGGCGCGCGGCGATTATATTTATATCGCGACGAGCGATGACACGATGTCGCCGGAATGCCTGGAACGCATGGCGGCGGCGCTGGAGGCAAATCCGGATTGTGGCATTGCCCATTGCTGCCTGGATTTCATTGATCAGCAGAGCCGGAAAGTAGCGGGTGAGCATCAATGGGAACAGTGGTTCAGCACGCGGTTTTTTGGCGAGTGGAATAAGAAGAGCCATATCCGCCCGCGCGGCCACGACACGGTTCTGGCGATGGGATTGCGAAGTGTTTATTATTCGGTGACGCAGTTATTGATTCGGCGAAGCTTGTTTGCCGAGGCGGGTTTGTATGAAACGAAGTGGGGTCCGTTTGGCGATCTGGAATGGCAGATGCGAGCGGCGTTGGTAACGAAAACGGTGCATGTGCCGGAATATCTGGCGACGTGGAGGATTCACGAGAAACAGGCATCGCAAATGGACCAGCATATCAAGGCGGTGCGCAAGGGATGGTTTTTGGAAATTGCGGATTCGGTGATTCGATTTTCGCGAGTAAAGAATTTGCCCTTTGCGGGCGGGTTGCCAACGCGGTTGCGGCGATTTTATGGGATGGAATGGATCGGCGCGAAGGTGAGCGAAAGAAAAAATGTTTTTGGGAAACTGAATGTCCTATTTCAAACCCTGGGCGCGGACCCGACACTGACGATTTCGTTTCTTAAAGAGCGCATAGAAACGAAAATATTTCACAAGCAAAAGGACTATGAAAAGGAATTGCGGACGGAATTGAATCTGGCGGGGTTGAATGCGTTGCTGGCTGTGAAATGAGTTTGGAAAAAAATCCCGATCTGAGGGCTGCGCTGGGCCAGGCGGCTAAGGCGATGATAAGTGAGGTCCTGAAGGAGGCGAGCGGGATGAATGAATTCGCGGAGAGTCTTGGAGTTAAAAAGCGGGAGGCAAAACCGGCAATGGCGGCTTGCGTGTGAGGATTTTGCAGGGTAGGGGAATAAACGATTTTGACGCAGAGGCGCAGAGGGGAAGGAATTCGCGGGCATTGATGGAATATGGATTGGGTTAATGTTTTTGTTTGTTAGGTTTTGTTTCAAGGAACGGGCCTGCCTCGCTTTGCTCGGGATAGACTTTTTTTGAGGGGTGGCGTTTTCCCCCCGGCTGAAGCCGAGGGTTAATGAGAAGCGATGGGTTTTTTGTGGGGCGATAGTAGAGTGGTGGGAGGTTCTTTAACTTCTGCGGATTGGCGCAAAGGTTAAAGTTTTTGTTTGTTAGGTTTTGTTTCAAGGAACGGGCCTGCCTCGCTTTGCTCGGGATGGACTTTTTTTGAGGGGTGGCGTTTTCCCCCGGCTGAAGCCGGGGGGTAATGAGAAGCGATGGGTTTTTTGTGGGTGATGGTAAAGTTGGTACGGATTTTTTTTGGTTCCTGCGGGGCTTGGGGGTTGTGGTTTGGATGCGATGGTTTTTATTCGGGATGTGCCGACCCCTCTCTCCGGCTCTCTCCCCACGCGGTCGTGGGGCGAGAGGGACGGAGTGCGTCGGGTTGGCGGTTGCAGGTGACGAGGATGGCGCTGGTTGGGTCGTTGATTTCTGTCGTCCATGCGGGACTTGATTTGGAACGGATGTAAACCCAGCCATAAATGGCTGGGCTAAGTTCGGTCGTCCCTGCGGGACTTCGGCGTTGTGATTTGGACGCGATGGTTATTCGTGGTAAGACAGCCTCTCTCTCCGGCTCTCCACGCGCGGTCGTGGGGCGAGAGGGACGGAGTGCGTCGGGTTGGCGATTGCAGGCGACGAGGATGGCGTTGGTTGGGTCGTTGATTTCTTTCGTCCCTGCGGGACTTGATTTGGAATGGATGTAAACCCAGCCATAAATGGCTGGGCTAAGTTCGGTCGTCCCTGCGGGACTTCGGTGGATCAGCAATTCCGTCCTATCATACCATGATAGGTTCCGGCGTCCTTTCAGGACGCAAAGGGAATGGCTTTGGTGTTCCGGGGGTAGCGTCGCGCGTCGCGCGTCTCAACCGCCCGGCTAATATCCTTCAACCCTCCGGGTTGCAAGAAACTGAAATGTGCCTGATAGGCTAAGTGGGTTGCTGGCGGTGAAATGATTTTTTAAGTCTTTGATGAAACCACTACGAATTGCGCTCTGGAATAATCTTCCAAGCGGGGGCGGCAAGAGGGCTTTGTTTGAGTTCGCATCCAGATTGAAAAAACGGGGGCATTATTTGGAATCGTGGTGTCCTCCGACTGCGCATAGAAACTATCTTCCGCTGGGGGCGATGATGACGGAGCATGTGGTGGATTATGATCAGACGCCGTTTCAAGTGAGGTTTCCGTGGGAGCGATTTGGCAAGGGGGTTCGGATGGCGGGCAAGAAATTCGCGGCGATGGATCGGCATTGCCGGGAGTGCGCGGAGATGATGAATGCGGGTGGGTTCGATGTTTTGCTGGCGACCAATTGCTGGTATTTCGCGGTGCCGCCGATTTCACGGCACGTTCGGATTCCGAAAGTATTGTATCATCAGGAACCGCAACGGTGGTTGTATGAGGCACGACCCACGCTGCCGTGGATGGCGCCATCGGCGGTTGATCATCGGGTGTGGCCGCCGAAAAAATTGCGGCGATTGATTACGGACTACGGCAGCGTGGTCAGTAACCGGATTGCGGTGCGGGAGGAGTTGGAGAGTGTCCGGGCTTTTGACGTGGTGCTGGCGAATTCGTCGTTCAGCCGGGAGAGCATGATCCGCAGTTACGGAATCGAACCGCGATTGTGTTATCTGGGCGTGGATAGCGAGATGTTCAAGCCGACCGGGGTTAAACGAGAAAATTATGTCGTGGGCCTGGGCGCGTTTCAATGGCACAAGGGAATTGATACGGCGATCCAATCCATCGGAGCGGTGGCGGCGGAAATTCGGCCAAAGCTGGTGTGGATCGGGAATATGGCGGAGGCATCGTACGTGGGTGAGATGACACAACTGGCGAAGAAGCTGGCGGTGGAATTTGAGCCGCGGCAGTTGATCAATGACGACGCGCTGGTGGATACGCTCAATCGCGCGGCAGCGATGATTTATACGTCGCGGCTGGAACCGTTTGGGTTCGCGCCGTTGGAGGCGAACGCTTGCGGCACGCCGGTGGTGGCGATCGCGGAAGGCGGCGTGCGCGAGACGGTGCAGGATGGAATCAATGGTTTGCTGGTGGCGGATCGAGAGGTCAAAGCGCTCGGCGCGGCGGTGGAGCGGTTGTTGAGAGACGGGGAATTGGCGCGAAAACTCGGCGAGGCGGGGCGGCGGTTGGTGAGTGAGAAATGGACGTGGGACGCTTCGACGAATCATTTGGAAGAAATTTTGCGTGAGGTTCAAGCGGGGCGGAATTGAGACTATGAGTTGCCCCAAAATCAGTGTGATGGTGCCGGCGTATCGCCCAAACGAGGCGTATTTGCGGGAGACGTTAGAGTCTGTGTTGCAACAAGATGCGGTGGAAGAAATGCAGATTGAAGTGGTGGATGATTGTTCGCCGGAGGTGGATGTGGCGGGAATGGTGCGCGCGATTGCGGGCGATCGGGTGGGAATTTCGCGGACGGCGAAGAATTCTGGACTGGCTGGTTGTTGGAATGAGTGCATCGCGAGGGCGCGCGGCGAGTGGGTACATATTCTTCATCAGGATGATTTCGTGCTGCCGGAATTTTATGGGACGTTGACTGAGGCGGCGCAGGTTCATCCCGAAGTTAATTTGTTAGCGACGCGATCATTTTATGTCACGCCGGAAGGAGTGATTCAGGATGTGACACCGCGGGTGAAAAATTTGGAACAAGGCAGCCGGGTGGTGGATGATTTTTTTTATGCGACGCCGATTCAATGTCCGGGCATTATGGTGAAGGCATCTTTTTATAAATCGCACGGCGGCTTCCGAACCGACTTGCCTTATACTTTGGATAGCGAGATGTGGACGCGAGTGATCGGCACGGCAGGTGGTTTTTTGAGTTCAAAAGTTTTATCATGCTATCGCATCTCTGGCGAGAACCAGACCGCGCGCCTGGCAAGGACGGCGGACAACTTGCATGACCTTGAACGCTTGCACCAAATTTTCGCAAGGCTTTATCCCACGTTCGACCCGGACCGGGGAAGGAAACATATTTCCAGCATGGCGCTGCGGGAAGCGGAGCGTTTTGCCAGCATTGGCCTGCCGGATGTGGCGAAGGCGCAATTAGATTATTGGAAAAGAAATGCTCCGCTTTCGCATCGGGTGAGTCACGGCATAAGAGGGCTTGCTCGCCGGTTCTCAAAATAATCCGCTGCCCATGCGCATCAGCCCCGGAAGCCTGCGGAGATTCATCGCCCGAAAATGGACGCGCCGGCAGATGCGTGGAATCAACTTCACGGTGGTCTCGAATAATTGCTGGGGCGCGCATATTTATCAGCAACTCGACCGGCCTTACGCGACGCCGTTCGTGGGCTTGTTCCTGATGCCGGATTGTTATTTGCGATTGCTATCCGATTTTCGAAATCATCTCGCCAAACCAATCACGTGGAAGGCGGCGTCGAAATATGATGAGTTGAATCGGATGCGAAGTGAGAAGGGTTTGAGTTATCCGATCGGTGATTTGGGCGCGGACATCGAGATTCATTTTCTACATTACACGAACGCGGACGAGGCGTTGGTGAAATGGAATCGCCGCCGGGAGCGCATGACGGTGAATGATAATGAACTGTTGATCAAGTTTTGCGATCGCGATGGTTGCACGCCGGCGCAGATGGCGAAATTCGACGCGCTGAATTTCTCCAAAAAAGTTTGTTTCACCAGCCGTCCTTATCCGCAAATCAAATGCGGCGTGTGGGTGCGGGAAGAAAAAGGGCCGACCGTGGCGGACGGGCTGGTGCTCTCGCGGATGTCGTATAAATATTTTGACGCGGTAAAATGTATCCGCACGGGAGACGGGCGGGTGTTTGGAATGCCGGTGTTGCGGTGCATGTGATTGCGGCTGGCTGCGATTGACGGGCAGGGAGCGAAAAGCTAACATCGCGGCATGAAGAAAAGCACTGTTAGAACGGGTAAGGCCCGGTTTTCAATTTCCCGTTCCTCGTTGAAGTTGCGGCATGTCCAGTTCAGAGCGGTAGTTAAAAAAGTGATGATGGCGGGTGTCCTTTGAGCGTCGCCATGTCTTCGCCCATGAAGCAGTGGATTGACGGTTACATCACGTCTCAAAAAGCCGCGCACGATTCCATTCCGATGGATGCCGTCGCGCAACTCATCGAGACGTTGCGCATCGCGCTCGCGGAAGACCGGCAAATTTTTGTTTTTGGCAACGGCGGCAGCGCGGCCAACGCGGCGCATTTCGCGACTGACCTGGGCAAAGGCGCTTCGGACAAAGTCGGCAAGAAACGATTTCGCGTCATCTCGCTTTCCGACAATGTGAGTTGGACGACGGCGTTGGCAAATGATTACGCATACGAAGATATTTTCGCCGGGCAGTTGCAAAATTACGGGCGTCCGGGCGACCTGGCGATGGGCATCAGCGTGAGCGGCAATTCGCCGAACTGTGTAAAGGCGCTGACCTGGGCGAAAAGGAACGGTTTGAAAACGGTGGCGCTGGTCGGCGGCAAACGCGGGGGAATGGCCGAAGTGGCCGACCACGCACTGGTGATCAATGACACGCACTATGGGCGGGTCGAGGACGCGCAAATGTGCATCTGCCATTTATTGTGCTATGCGTTCATCGAGCATCCCGAATGGGCCAAAGTCTAAGGTCTTTGCGGACGGTTACTTTCGCATCAAACCGACTCAAGCCCGGACGAGAATTTGCCGATTTATGCAAGTGCGCGTGTGCCGTTTTACGCCGGTTGAATCTTGAATTTAAACTCGATTTTGCTCCCTGAAATCGGGAAACTTAGCAATACACAAATTATGAAAATCTGCGTTGTCGGGCTTGGCTACGTGGGGCTTCCGTTGTCCCTGCAATTCGCCCGCTCAGGTGTGGCGGTCCTCGGGTTGGACATTGACCAGGCAAAAGTTGAAGCGATCAACTCCGGGCGGAGTTACATTAAACACATCGCGTCCGAAACCATCGCCGAAATGGTGAAGGGCGAACACTTCGCCGCCTCAACGAATTTTGCGCGCGTCAAGGAAGCCAATGCGGTCATCATCTGCGTGCCCACGCCGCTGAACAAAAATCGCGAGCCGGACATTTCCTTTATTTTAGAGACGGGCAAATCCATTGCGCCGCATTTGGCAAACGGCACGCTCGTGGTGCTGGAATCCACGACTTACCCAGGTACGACCGATGAGGATTTGCGCGAAGTGCTCGAAGAAGGTTCGGGCCTGAAGGCGGGCACGGATTTTCATCTGGCATTTTCGCCCGAACGCGAAGATCCGGGCAATGCGGCGAGCAAGGTACAAATGATTCCCAAGGTCATTGGCGGTTACACGCCGCAATGTTTGGAGCGCGCGAAGGAACTTTATGGCAAGGCGATCCAGACGCTCGTGCCGGTTTCGTCCTGCCGCGTGGCCGAGGCGACCAAGCTGCTCGAAAATATTTTTCGCAGCGTGAACATCGCCTTGGTCAACGAACTCAAACTCGTTTACGGTGCGATGGGCATTGACGTTTGGGAAGTCATCAACGCCGCGAAAACCAAGCCGTTTGGTTTCATGCCGTTTTATCCCGGACCGGGATTGGGCGGGCATTGCATTCCGATTGATCCGTTTTATTTGACGTGGAAGGCGCGCGAGTACGGGCAGAACACGCGGTTCATCGAATTAGCTGGTGAGATCAATACCTCCATGCCACAGTACGTCATCAACCGCACCGCTGAAGCGCTGAATTCCCAGCGCAAACCGGTCAATGGCAGTTGCGTGTTGATTGTGGGCCTCGCGTATAAACCGAACGTGGACGATGACCGTGAATCGCCAAGTTACGTGTTGATGGATCTGTTGGGTGAACGCGGCGCGGATGTATCGTATTACGATCCTTATGTCGCCGTGATTCCAAAGACACGCGAGCATCCGCATTGGGCGGGGACGCGTTCGGTGGCGTGGAACAAAGAGACGATTTCAAGCTTTGACGCGGTGATTATTGCCACGCATCATCAGGCGATCAATTACCAGGAACTAGCGGATTGGGCGCAGTGCATCGTGGACACACGCAACGCCATGACGGCGGTGCAAGCGAAACCAGGACAGGTTTGGAAGGCATAGGCGGGTGCGCGCGGGGAGCGAGGGGCGCAGGCCGGCATAAAATTGTGAGACGACATAAGCGGACTATCATTGCCAGGCGAAAAAAACAGGCGCGAGCGATTTTGCTTTGCCTGATGGGTGGCGCGTCCGCCGCGAGGGCGCAATCCATGTTGGCCCCGGTCGCGCCGTCTTATTCCACCACCCCTCCGGCGGTTCTGGACACAGAATTCGGAGAATCGGGCACGGTCAAAACCTGGTTGGACAATGCGCTTCCCAGTCCCGCGGATCTTTTTAATTGGGGGCCCGTAGTTTTGCATCCGCACGTGGATTATTCAGTCACCTACGGCAGCGGACTGGAATCCCAACCGGGCGACCAGAACACGAGCGTGATTCAGCGATTCACACCGGGCGTATTGTTTAATATAGGAACCCACTGGACATTGGATTACGCGCCGACCTTCGTTTTTTATTCAAACAGCCAGTTACGTGATGCCGTAAATCAGTCGGTGACTCTGAATTGGGGGACATCATTCGACGACTGGAGATTGAATTTGTCTCAAAGCTATCAAAGTTCTTCCGACCCGCTGGTGCAAACCGGCACGCAAACCGCTACCGAAAATTATAACACGATCCTGGATGCCTCGTACGCTTTCAATAGCAAGATGTCGGTTGACTTGAATTTTAATCAATCCGTCAATTCCGCCGATCAGTTTTCGAGTTCGACCACTTGGAATACACTGGACTATCTCAATTACCAATTCTGGCCGCGCCTGACGGCGGGTGTAGGATTGGGTGTCGGTTATGATAGTGTCAGCAATGGCCCCAACATGTCGCATGAGACGGCCCAGGTCCGGGTGGATTGGCGGGTGGCCAATAAATTGAGTCTCAACGTGCATGGCGGCGGTGAAGACCGGCAGTTTATCCATAGCGACGAAGGAAACTTGATCAGCCCGACCTACGGCGCGGCCATTGTCTATACCCCCCTGGATTTTACGGCCATCAATTTGTCGCTGGATCGCAATGTTTCGCCCGCCATCACGACGGGTGCGCAAGCTTCGGATGCGACTACTCTTTCCCTTAGCTTGAACCAGCGATTGTTAAAACGCTTGCAGCTTTCGGTAATAGGAACTTACATTCGATCAGAATACATCAACTCTGTAAGCGGACCACTGGCGCTGAATTTTCCGCTATCAGCGGCGGTGTTCAATCAAAGCCGCACCGACACGTATTATTCATTGAATACGCAACTCAGCCTCACGCTTTTACGGCGGGTGGTGTTGTCCGGCACCTACCAATATAGCGAAAACATGTCCACGGTCGCCGGCTTCGGCTTTTCGAGCAGCCAGGTTGGAATTGACATCAGTTATAGATACTGATGGTCGGGGACGCCGGTTGCGTTGTTCGAGGAGCACGAAGTTCTACTCTTTTATGCACACAGAAAAAATAACTCGCCTGGAGGAGAAGTCGAATCCGGCGCCGATGGCATCCGGAGTGATGGGAAATCCGCCGTTCGCTCAGGAGCGCGGATATTTGCCGGCGCTGTTGATAGTGCTGGCCTGTTTTGCCATTCCCTTGTGGCGGTTGGTGATGTTCGCGTTGCACGACGATTTATATTCGTACGTTTTGCTGTTGCCGTTCGTGAGCTGGTATCTGGTGCGCACCAAGCCACCGCAAGCGCTGGCGGCGTCAAAACCATTGCGGCCGCTCGGCGTGATTTTAATATTAGCGGGCGCGGCGGTGGGAGTGGGTTACCTGATGAAGGGCGCCGGTTTCACGACGGCGTACGCGGAAGATTATTTGTTCGTGAACATCCTGGCGTTCTATCTGTGCTTTCTGGGCGTGAATTTTCTGTTCCTCGGGCGGGCGACTTTGCGCGCACTGGCTTTTCCCGTGGGGATGCTGGCGTTCATGATTCCAATGTCGCTGGCGATGCGCACCAGTTTGGAGACTTTCCTGCAATACGGCTCGGCTTACTGCGCTGATGGGATGTTCCGGCTGGCGGGCACCACGTTTTTTCGCGAGGGGCTGCTTTTTCATCTGCCGAGAATCAATATCCTGGTCGCGCCGGAATGCAGCGGCATTCATGCGAGCTGGATTTTGCTGATCACCAGCTTGCTGGCGGGTTATCTGTTTCTGGACACGATGTGGCGGCGAACGCTGTTGGCGGTATTGGTGTTGCCGCTGGCGCTGGTGAGAAATGGCTTCCGCGTTTTCACCTTGGGAGAACTTAGCATCCACATCAGTCCGGCGGTGATGGACTCGCCCATCCACCATCAGGGCGGGCCCCTATTTTTTGGAATCTTCATAGTGCCATTTTTTCTATTGCTGATATGGCTCAGGCGTTCGGAGCGTCCGCGCGCAAAAACCGAAACGCAAAAAAATTGATTGAGAAAAGCATGAAAAAATTATCCCGATTCATTGTTCCATGCCTGTTGCTGTTCGTGCTGGCGGCGGCGGGTTGCTCCAAAAGGTCGCGCGAAGCGAAGTTTCTCCAGCGTGCGGACAAATATTTTGCCGCGGGTGATTACGACAGCGCGGAACTGGAGTACATCAACGCCCTGCGGATCAATCATCAATCCGCCCGGGCTTACGGGCGGCTGGGCATCATCTCGTTCGAGCAGGGCCGCTTGCAGCGGAGCTATTCGCTTTTGCTCAAGGCCTGCCAGTTGGAGACGAACAACATTGATTTCCGCCTGGAACTGGGATTGTTCGATCTTTCAGCCGGGCGGCGTGAGAAAGCCCGTGAAGAAGCGATGTTCGTGTTGAGTCATCGCCCGGATGATCCGCAAGCGCCGGGTTTGCTCGCCGATGCGGCCGAGACGTCTCGACAGATGGACCAGGTAAAGGCTTTTCTGCAAAAGCTAAACGTGCCGCCGGCCAGAAGCGCCCCGATCGAGACGGCCATCGGTGAAATGGATTTGCGCGAGCGCAATCAGACCGAGGCGCTGGCCGCGCTCCAAAGGGCCAAGACTGCCGATCCAAAATACGAGCCGATGTACGATGCGCTGGCGAACTATTATTGGTCGGAGAAAGATCTCAAACGCGCTGATGAGGCCTTCAAGGCGAGCATTGAAACCGCGCCGCCGCGGTCCGTGCGCCGGTTGAAATACGCGCAGTTCAAGATTCAGAACGGCGATATTCCCGGTGCACGGCTGATACTGGAAGAGAGCATCAAGAAAGCGCCGGATTATATGCCGGCCATGACGACCCTCGCGGGCGTGGACGTGGCGGAGAAAAAATTCGATTCCGCCAACGAATGGCTCGGCAAGGTGTTGGCGCGCGATCCGGACAATTACGAAGCGCTGCTCATGAGTGGCCGCCTGGGGTTGATGGTCAACGAACCGGACAAAGCGGTGGCGCAGTTTGAAAAAATGGCGCGCGCTTATCCGAAAACACCGCAGGTCATGTATCAGCTTGGCCTCGCGTACAATGCCGCCGGTGATACGACCAAAGCGTTCGCCACGCTGAACCAGATCGTCAATCAAAACACCAATTTTTACCAGGCCATCCTCGCGCTCGCGCAAATGAAAGTGGCCAAGGGTGATTTGAATTCCGCCGTCGTCTCGCTGCAACAAATCCTTCAGCAAAAACCAAAGATGCCGGAAGCCCAGCTCATGCTGGCTGATACTTACCGTTTGCAAGGCGATCTCGAAGCCTCGGCAAAAGTCTATCGCCAGGTGGAGCAGGAATTTCCGGACAACGCGCAGACGCCCGTGCTGCTGGGCGTGGTCCTGATGCGGCAGCAGAAATGGCCGGAAGCGCGCCAGGAATTCAACCGGTCGCTTGCCCTCGCGCCGGATTATTTTTCGGCGCTGGAAGGGCTGACCGATCTCGACCTCCAGGAACGAAAATTCTCTGACGCGCGGGACCGGGTAGAGCGGGAGATGCAGAAGAACCCGAAAGATCCGCAGCCCACTTTGCTGCTGGCGAAAATCAATGTGCTCGACAACAAAGTGCCCGAAGCCGTGGCCGCCCTGCAAAAGGCGATTGATGCGCATCCTGAATTCCTCCAGGGCTCGTTCACGCTGGCGGAAGTGTACGCGGATTCCGGACAGAACCAGAAGGCGATGGATACCATCCGCGGAATTGTGTCCAAGCATCCCGATCAGATCGGTTCGTGGCTGTTACTGGGCATGATCGGCGACAAAATCAAGGACTACAAAGTGTCCGTGGAAGGATACCAAAAAGTCATCGAACTGGATCCCAAACGCAGCGTGGCCCTTAACAACCTGGCCGTGCTTTATTCTGAGCATGGCGAATTGGACAAGGGCTATGACATGGCCCGCCGCGCCCGCGAATTGCTGCCGTATGAAGGTTCCACGGCCGACACTCTGGGCTGGATCGTTTACAAAAAAGGTGATTACGCGCAGGCGGCGACACTGCTGCGCGAAAGTGTCACGCAACAGCCCAACGCCCCGGATGTGCAACTCCATTTCGGCTTGGCGAGCTACATGACTGGTGATGAAGAAAACGCGCGCCCCGCTTTGCAATACGCCGTGAAAGTTCTGACCCAGGCGAAGCTGCAGATCGAAGGCCAGGACGTCGCCCAACAACGGCTGGCGACGCTGGCGATTGACCCGCGAACCGCCGGGCCCGAGGCAAAAGCGGCCTTGGAAAAACAAGTGGCCGCGCAACCGGACGACCCGGTGGCGTTAAACAAGCTGGCGTTCATGTACGTTCGTGATGGCGCCGCGGACAAGGCTGTCAGCGCATACGAATCAGTCCTCAAGGCGAACCCAAAAAATGTGCCGGCAATGGTCCAGTTGAGCCGTCTCTACGCCGCGCAGCCTAACCAGACAGACAAGGCTCTGGCGCTCGCCAAGGAAGCTTACAAACAGTCGCCCACGATGTCCGGCGTCGCGCAAACCTTCGGTCACATGTCATTGGTTTCGGGCGATTACAAACTCGCATTGAACTTGTTGACGGACGCCGACCGCCAGAAACCGGGCGATCCGGATTTGCTTTACGACCTCGCGCAGGCGGCGTACGGCGAAGGCCGCGTGGTGGACGCGCAATCGTATTTGCAGACGGCGTTACAGAGCGGTTCCAATTTTGCGCGCGCTGCGGAAGCAAAACATTTTCTTGATTTGGTGATGCTTTCGTCTGACCCCGCACGAGCCACGGCGGGCGCGTCCACGGTGGATGAGACTTTGAAGAGCAATCCCAAGAGCGGTCCGGCCTTGATGGCGATGGGCCTGATTGATGAACAGAAATCCGATTTCAGCGGCGCGATCGAGAATTATGACAAGGTGCTGGATCTTTATCCCGATTTTTCGCCGGCGCGGCGGCGGCTGGCGATCCTTTACGCGAACCAGCCCGGCGTGGATGACAAAAAGGGTTATGACGTGGCGGTGAAAGCGTATCTCGCGTATCCCGACGATGCGGATGTCTCGCGGGCGCTGGGGATTTTATTGTATCGCCAGGGTGAGTTCACGAAATCTTCGCAACGGCTTAAGGACGTGCTGGCGAAGAAAAATAATGACGCGCTGGTGAATTATTATCTCGGCATGGACCAGTATCAACTCAAGCAGCGCGCGGAGAGCAAAAAGAATTTGCAGCGAGCGGTGGAATTGAAACTGCCCGAGAAACAGGCCGCGGAAGCCCAGCGCGTGCTGGTGGAATTGAAGTGATTTCGCGGCGTGGCAAGTTTACCATTTCGCGACCGTCCGTTGGGCGGTCGCGTTGTCCAATTCAAGAAAACAAAAAATGAACCAACCTATTCCTTATTTTGATTTGCCGGCTCAACTGCGTCCGTTACGCAAGGAACTTGATGCCGTGATCGCCAAAACCCTGGATAATTGCAGCTTTTGTCTGGGACCCGACGTTGCGCAGTTCGAACGCGATTTTGCCGTGTATTGCGGGGCGCAGCACGCCGTCGGCTTCAACAGCGGCACGTCCGCGTTGCACGTTGCGATGCTGCTGCTCAACATCAGGCCGGGCGATGAAGTGATCACCACGCCGTTTACTTTCGTGGCGACGAGTTGGGCGATTTCCTACGTCGGCGCAAAACCGGTTTACGTGGATATCGAAGACCAGACGTTCAATCTCGATCCCAAGCTGGTCGAAAAAGCGATCACGCCGCGGACCAAGGCGATCGTGCCGGTGCATCTTTACGGCCAGCCGTGCGATCTGGATCCCTTGCTGGAAATTTGCCGCAAACACAAGTTGCCGCTGGTGGAAGACGCCGCGCAAGCTCACGGCGCGAAGTATCGCGGAAAAGTCGTCGGCACATTTGGCGCCATGTCCGAATTCAGTTTTTATCCCGGCAAAAACCTCGGTGCTGCCGGCGAGGGCGGGGCGCTCGTGACCAACGATGCCGCCTACGCCGCGCGCGCGAAGTCGTTGCGCGAACATGGTTCCACGCAACGCTATTACCACGACGAAGTGGGCTTCAACTATCGCATGGAAGGCATCCAGGGCGCGGTGCTCGGTGTAAAACTCAAGCATCTCGACAAATGGACCCACGAACGCCGGCGCGTGGCGCACCGCTATCACGAATTGTTGAAAGACACGCCGCTGCAATTACCGCTCGAAGCGGACTATGCCGAAAGCGTTTATCACGTTTACGCCGTGCGCCACCCGCGCCGGGACGATTTGAAGAAGCATCTCGATGAGAATCAGGTCGGTTGCGGTCTGCATTACCCGCTGCCGCTGCATCTCCAGAAGTGCTATAGCAATTTGGGCTATAAAGCGGGCGATTTCCCGGTGTCCGAGAAGGCCGCGCGCGAATGTCTGAGTCTTCCTATGTTCCCGGACCTGACCGAAGAGCAAATTCAGCGGGTCGTAAGCGTCATAAAGACGTTTTTTAAGGGTTAAGAGCGGCGATTTTTTGACAAAAAACCTTCAAACAGGCTTGGCCGAAATAACGGCCAAGCCTGTTTTGATTTTAATTTTAAATAGCTATCAATCAATAACTAATAAGACTTCTGTGCCTTCTCGAAACCTGGATCAAAAAGCGTCGGTAAGCCGTTGGACGAGGGGAATTCCTTACAAGTCAAAATCCATGCGTAACTATCCTGAATATAGTAATTTAAGCGGTTGGGGTGCGATTTTGAAGTTAGGAACGTCGGTTTTCTTTACGGTTTTGGAGCTTAGAAATGAGTCTGTCCAGAAATCAATATAATTTATAACGTGTTTAGTTAAAGCATATTATAAAAATAGTATTCCCTTGAAAAATACTTGGTATGGCATGTGCTGAATGTCCAGTGTCGAAGAGAATATAATAATTCAAAAAACAAAAACTATGAAGCAATGGATTAAACTTACTGTTCCGGCGGTTGCGATGGCACTGGCTGGATTTACTGCGAGCGCGAACGACATCACTGGCACGGTCAATATCGGCGGTTCCGTGGATTTCAATTCTACGGATTTGACGATGGCGACGATGGCCTCGTTTCCCACCGCAGGCCTTGTGGTCTCCGGAACCGATTCTTTTGCAACTGCCTTTGGCGCTTCGGTTACTTTTAAATCGTTCACGTTCCTTCCGCTGCCTCAGCCGGCCACTCCGATTGACAGCATCTGGTCTTTCACCTCGGGTGGTTTGACCTATGCCTTCAATCTCGTGAGCATCGCCGACGCCGGTGTGACTGGTCCTATGGGCGGCCCTGTGACTGCTGGCCAAGCTGAATTCCTTCAGATTGACGGCAGCGGCACCTTGGACATCACCGGACCTGGCAGCACGTTTGACGAGACTCCCGCTAGCTGGAGCTTCTCCGTCACCCAAGCTGCTGGTGCTGCCCAGACCACGTTCACGTTCGCATTCTCGGACTCGAACAACTCCCTGCCTGACGGCGGCATGACGGTTATGATGCTCGGCGCGGCTTTGACCGGCCTCGGCTTCATCAAGCGCAAGCTCGCCTAATTAGGCGCGATATTCTCTTCGAAATTTAAGGGCAGGAATAATATTCCTGCCCTTTTTCTTTTTTTCTTCTTCCTTCGCAATACCCGGGGCCTCATTGTCTAAATTAATTCCATTGTCAGGTCGAGAAGCCGGCTTTGACCAGGGTAAAGTTGCCAACTCAGGTTAGCTTCTCCGTGAAGCCTCTGCCGTTCTGTAGCGTTTCCACAAATGGTGAGGTGGGGCGAGTTTCCTCAGAGCAACATCATCTCGGAATCTCAACGAGATTCTGGCCCAAAGCCCAAGGGTACGCCGTTCATCGGCGCGCTGCATCACCAACTCTCCGGGATAGCCTCTTTCGATGCCAGCTGATCGGATCACGCTTTTGCCAGCTCGAAGTTCCACCATTAAAAATTTCGTCTCAAGCCAGAGGGGATGCGTTACGTGAAGCGGGAGCGGCTGCCTAATCAGCAAAGTTTTTTCACACCAGCCGGGATAATAATATATGCTCGACAAAATTCCTTGTGGAGGCAAATCATTCTGTTTGGAGAATCCTCCAATTTTTTATACCTGCGGACGTTCATTTATAATCGTCGGACTTTTTTACATTTAAGTTACGGATTTACATCCGTGATGAATTCATAAATGAGAATTAAGTTTGTGTTATGGATGGCGTAATTTATTATGTATTAATCATTTACGTATGCTTATAATTCATCTGCTTACGTCCGTAACCTTCGCCATCCAAATTCGCATTGTTAATCAGAGAACGGCGTCGGTTTTCTTTACAATTCCAACTTTTTTATCAAGGCTGAGAAAAATATTTATTGACTTATAATTCATTTATTTGTAATAAGTTACGTATCCACGAATAAGGTGCAGGAGGGGTGGTATGGCTAATGCTGAAAGTAATTTGTTGCCAAAGCCTTTAGCTATAACAGGCAACAGAAAACGAACATGAGTATGAAAAAGAGCATCACAGCGGTCGCTGCAAGTCTTATCGCCCTCGCCACCGCGAGCGCTGATCCCATCTCGGGCAGTATTGCCTTTACCGGGGGAGTCACTTTGGATACCCAAGATGCGGGTACTGCCATCAAGGTCATGCAATGGACGAGTGCGACGGGTCCGGGCATGCCTACCGTATTGAGTGACACAGGAAGCTTCGCGGCATTCGTGGCGCCTGGAACGGCTGCCGCTTTTAACCCGGCGTGGCTGTTTGATACCACTTCGCAAGTCAATAATTTTTGGTCGGTAGGCGGATTTGTTTTCAATCTTGTTTCGTCCCAGATCACTTCCCAAAAGGTCGGCGTGGGCGTGACGGTTTCCGGCATGGGTTTCATCACTGGACCTGCGGGTTCGGGTTTGGATTCTACTCCGGGCACGTGGACCTTTTCCGCGACGGATCCGGCCACGGGCATGTTCGATGAAAATACTCCTATCTTCACTTTTCAAGGGTTGACTCCGGCCCCGGACGGCGGCATGACGTTGGTACTCCTTGGCGCTTCGCTTTCTGGCCTCGCATTGGCCAAACGCAAAATCAAAGCCTGATCCGGTACAATATTTTTTAATCAATCAAGGGCAAGGATTTTTCCTTGCCCCTTTTTTTGGCGTGAATCAGGAAGTTCCTTTGCGGTTTTAAGCAGTTTCGAGGGTAGCAAGAAGTTCATCTGAATTTTCATTGCAAAAACCGCACCATGAGTTACGCCTATTTGGTGAAAAATATTTTTGTTATTCTTCTTATCCTTTTGGGATTGAGCTTATCGCCCCTGCCGGCTTTTGCCTGGGGTTCTGCGGGCCACATGATGATCGCGGCCGAGGCTTACCGGAATCTTTCGCCTGAGTTGAAGGCGCAAGTGTTTGAGGTTTTGAAAAGCCATCCTGATTTCGCGAAATGGACCAACGCTTATCATCCCAATGCCAATGTGGAACTGGCCGCGTATGTCTTTATGCGCAGCAGCACCTGGCCGGATGAAATTCGCCGCGACGGAAGCAAATATGACCATCCCGACTGGCACTTCATGGATTATCCGTTGCGGCCTCCGCTGTTCCCGCTCGAGCCGGATGCCAAAACCAATGACGACGTGCTCTACGGCATTGCGTACTGTGAAGCGATCGTGAGCAACCCCAACGCGGACAAGGAATCGCGCGCCGCTTATTTATCCTACTTGATCCATTTGATCGGAGACTTGCACCAGCCGCTGCACTGCGCTTCGTTTTTTGGCGAGGCCTATCCCGAAGGCGACCGTGGCGGAAACGATTTTTATGTAAAACCGTCCATCAAGGGAGTTCGCCTGCACGGAATTTGGGACAGCTTGCTGGGAAGTGCAATGAGTTCACAGATCCAGTGGAAATACGCCATCACCATCGCAACGGAATTTCCGCGGTCCGGACTGCCTGAACTGGCGGCGCACACGACTCCAAAATCGTGGAGCCTGGAAAGCCGTGAACTTGCCATCGAGAAAGGTTATTTGCGCGGCAAATTAAAAGGCAGCACGAATGCCGAAACCGCGCCGAGCCTGCCCGAGGGTTACACGGCGGCGGCCAAGATTGTAGCCGAACGGCAAGCGGCCCTGGCCGGTTACCGGCTGGCAGATGAGATCCAAAAATATCTCAAACTGGATCACCCCGTTCCATTGCTGCCGGCAAATACAGTTCCGGCTTCGCTCGCGCACGTGGGGAAAATTGGGACTGCGGAGGCCAGCCATTACTACGACGAAACGATGGTGGTTACGGGCAAGGTCGTTGATGTCAGCATTCGAGCCAATGTTGCCCTGCTAAATCTGGACAAGCCTTATCCCGATTCGCCATTTACGGTGGCGATATTCGCGGAGAGCATGGATCAATTTGGCGATTTGAATCGTTTCAAAAATCACGATGTGGAACTCAGCGGCACGATCACGGAATATCACGGCAAACCAGAAATGATTTTGGATTCTCCATCTGAAATCAAAATCACGGATGGGAAATGAAGTCGATGATTTCTAAGGCGATCAACGGCAGGGCGAGCGTAATCGCGAGCCTCATTTAAATTCCCGCATTAATCTTCAATCGCGACCAACAAATTAATTGGGGCTCGCGAGTACGCTCGCCCCTCCCGTTGGCTCAGGGCTTGATTCCGATCACTCGATAATAGAGTCCGCCGGTCGTGCCCAGAGTTCCCGTGACCGTCGTAGTAGTGTTCGACGCGAGCACGGCCGAACCAAAATTCGTCCAGTCAGAAACTCCCGGAGCGGAGTTGGACTGTAATTGATAAGTAATTCCCGGCAGCGAATTCCAACTGAAAGAGAGCGTCGAGTTATTGGCTGCCAGACTAATGGTGATTGGCGGTACGGAACCATCTACCAAAGCGAGCTTGAAGATCGTGCCCGGACTGTTGGTGCCGACGCCGGAAGTGGTTGTTCCAAAGAGATCGCTGCTTGGAGTGACGACCAGAGCGCTGCGAGGAACGGCGCCAGCGGCGCCATTGCTGTCACCAAAGGAAACGACCTGGCTAAGCACGAAGTTAGTGGTGAGATGATAGAGCGTGCCCATATTATTATTCGTGCCGCCGTTCAGGGTTGTGCCGTAAAAGCTGCCATCGGCCGCCTGGGTCAGCGGGCCGTAAGGCGTCGCGATGATATTCGTGTCACTCGTGCCGTTGAAAGCGGCCAGCGTTGTGAAACCAGTGCCATTCGTGCTAATGCGGAAAATACTGCCGAAACCATTCGAGCTGCCTTGTGAAGTCGTTCCGTAGAGATTGTTATCGGTCCCTTGGATGACGCCGCTGTAAGGACTGCCGCCAAAGTTGGCACCATCGAATATGAAAAGATTTGTGATTACGCCGTTGGTCGTGATGCGGAAGATCGTGCCATTCTGGTTCGACCCGCCAAAGTAAGTCGTGCCATAAAGACTGCCGTCCTTGCCGAAAGTCAGCATGCCGTAGGGGCTCGAACCGTTCGTACTGTTGAATGAGAGAATCGTTTTGAATGCGCCATTGGTGGTCAGTTGATAAACCGTGCCATTATTTCCATTCGTGCCGCCGATAGATGTCGTCCCGTAAAAGCTGCCGTCCACCGGGCTTTGCACAAGCCCGCTTTGAGGCAGGGAACCATTGGTGCCATTAAAAGTAACCAGGGTGGTCATCACAGTGTTGGTCGTTATCTTAAAAATTGTGCCATCGGAGTTGGATCCGCCTTGAGAAGTGACGCCATAAAAGACTCCGTCCGCACCCTCCGAAAACCCGACTGGCAATGAACCATTGGTGCCGTTGAATGAAAACAAGCTGTGAAACCTGCCGGTTTTATTTAACTCGAAGATTGTGCCCAGACTCCCATTCGTGCCGCCAAAAAGCGTGGTCCCATATAAATTGCCGTCCGACGCGAGGAACATCGAATTGGGATATGATCCATTCGTGCCGTTAAAAACAAAAGCCGTTGAGAAAGAGGATGCGGTAGCCACCGGAGTCGCAGCCAGCGCAAGCATCAAGCCAGCAACAGCAAAAACGCGGCGAATAAGCGGAAGCGACCTAAAGCCCGCTATGAAAGTTAAAACGGCCCGACTGCGGCTGAGACTGGTTATATTATTCATTATTAGATATTTGCGCGTCTGCAATTTTTGGACCGCATCCGAGGACAATACCACGCGCGCAGGATATTTTCCATCGGCTGAATCAGCAGCATCCATGCCCTTCGCACTTTTGGAACGGGTTTTCGGGCACGGTTGCAAAGCGGACTCTCGGGAAAAAATAATGACGCAACTCGTTATAATAAAACAAATTGCGTTTTTAAAAGTTCAGTCTCGTTTTTAAGAAATTCTCCCTTCCGCAATCAACCCGACGCGTTGGCGGGACAAGTACGGACAACAAAAACCGTCTCAAAATCACCCTCTTGCCGTGCTTTTGAGGCGAAGCCTTGCGGCGCGGCTCAAGCCTTTTTTCGAACCTCGTTCACCCACGGCTGGTTTGCCAGATACCATTGCACCGTCTCGCGGATGCCCGTTTCAAACGTATGCGCCGGAACCCAGCCGAGTTCGTTTTTGATTTTGGCCGCATCAATAGCATAGCGACGGTCGTGCCCAAGGCGGTCTTTGACGAAAGTAATAAGCTGTCGGGAATTGCCGCCGCTCTGTGGTGACAACTCGTCAATCAAATCGCAAATCAAATGCACGATGTGAATGTTCGCCCATTCATTATGCCCGCCGATATTATAAGTTTCGCCATTTTTGCCGCCAGTAAGCACTTGCCAAAGCGCCTCGGCATGGTCGCGCACATAAAGCCAGTCGCGGATGTTCATGCCATCGCCGTAAACGGGAATCGCCTTGCGCGCGAGCACGCTCTGAATGACGACGGGAATCAGCTTCTCAGGAAATTGCAGCGGCCCATAATTATTCGAGCAATTCGTGATCACGACCGGCAGGCCATAAGTGTGATGATACGCGCGCACGAGCAAATCGCTGGAGGCTTTGCTGGCAGAGTAGGGGGAGTTGGGCGCGTAAGGCGTGGTCTCCGTAAAAAATCCCGTCGCACCAAGGCTGCCGTAAACTTCATCCGTCGAAACGTGATGAAAACGATTTCCGGCGGGCGCTTTGCTGGAATCCTTAAGCCACGCTGCGCGGCACGCCTCGAGCAAATGAAACGTGCCGACGATATTCGTGTGCACAAAATCACCAGGGCCGGTGATGGAACGATCCACGTGCGATTCCGCCGCGAGGTGCATGACGTTCGTCACCGAATATTTTTCGACGACCTGCAACACGGCCGGCTTGTCGCGCAAATCTATTTTCTCGAAAACGTATTTTGGATGGCGCGAAACTTTTTCAAGGTTCGCGAGGTGCCCCGCATAAGTCAGGCAATCCAAATTGATCAGCCGCGTGATTTCCGGCCGCTCGATGATGTGATGAATGAGGTTGGAGCCGATGAAACCCGCGCCGCCAGTGATTAAAAGATTCATGATTAATTTTCGCGCCGCCAATTCATCAGGGAATCATCGAGCGCCTCATCCACCGGGCGAATCTTTACGCCCGCGCCCAGAAGTTTCGCGGCATCCATCACGCAATTCGAGCGCGGGGTTTTGGCGGCGACGCGATAAAACTCCTCATCGCTTTCCCAAAATTCAAAATGCCGCGCCGGTTTCAAAATGCGCTCCACTTTTTCCACGACCTGGCGCGTGGTGACAAAGCCAGGATTGGTCACATTATAAATGCCAAAGGGCGCGCGCAGTTTCCACAAATCCAGGCACGCCTTCACGAAATCGGCGCGATGCGAAATGGAATTCACATTGTCATAGACTTTCGGGTAACGCTGGACTTTCGAGAGATAATTGCGCGCATTATCCACTTCATCGAAGGGAATGCGCAGGCGCCATACATAGCCTTGCCCGATGCCATGAATCGCTTCTTCACCGAGCGCTTTTGTACCGCTGTAAAAACTGCATGGCGGACGGCGAAAAGAAAAGTTCGGTTCGTCTGTTTCCGTGAAACCCAGAATCGCCGAAGGATTTTTTGCGGCCAGATCTTTTAGTTCCGGACGCGTCAAATCTTTTTCCACAGTGAGATGGCCATTGCGATTCACCTTTGCGCCCGCAAAAATGCAGCCTGACGAAACATGTCCCCACGGTGTATTGGTGGCCTCGCAAGCGTGTGCGATGGTTGCGGGGAGGAGCGTATTTCCCTGAAGCGTGTCGGCCTGCGCGGTTTCACAGGCATCCACGTTAGGTTTGCCGGTATAGCCGGCGGCATTCACGAGGAACGCCGGGCGCGCCGAGCGCAAATATTCCAGCAGCACATCAAAGCGCGTGTAATCAACGTCGCGGCGCGAAAGCGCGGTGAAGGCTTGATTCCGTTGCCGCAACTCGCGGGCAAACGCTTCGCCGATGTAACCCGTCGCACCTAAAAGCAAAATCATAAAATCAAAATCGTCTAATTCTTCAAACGCTTCGCCTCGGCGACCAACTCGATCAAATAATCGCGATATTCGCAATTTGGAATTTTGGCATTCAGTTTATCCAATTCCTCAAGCGAAATAAAATTTTTGCGAAATGCCGCTTCCTCTGGGCAACCGATTTTTATGCCCTGCCGCTTTTCAATCGTTTGCACATACGCCGAGGCTTCGTGCAAGCTGCTGCTCGTGCCCGCGTCCAGCCACGCGAACCCGCGGTCCAGCCGCGACACGCGCAATTTCCCGCGCCGCAAATATTCCACGTTCACCGCCGTAATCTCCAATTCACCTCGCGCCGAGGGCTTCAATGCTTTGGCGATGGCCACGACGTCGTTATCATATACGTAAAGTCCCGGAACCGCATAATTGCTGCGTGGCTTCTGTGGCTTTTCCTCAATGGAAATCGCCTTGCCCGCGGCATCGAATTCCACCACGCCGTAGCGTTCGGGGTCGTGGACATGATAACCGAAAATCGTCGCACCGCTGCGGAACTCCGTGAATGCGCGATGAAAACCATCGCCGCCGTAAAAAATATTATCGCCCAGGATCAGCGTCACATCATCCTTGCCGATGAAGGATTCCGCAATGAGAAATGCCTGCGCGATGCCTTCCGGTTTGGACTGCTCGCGATATTCAATCGTGAGCCCCCAGTTTTTGCCATCGCCGAGCAGTTGCCGGAAGCGCGGCAAATCATGAGGCGTCGAAATGAGGCAGAACTCGCGCACGCCGCCCTCAATCAGCGTTGTGAGCGGATAATAAACCATCGGTTTGTCATAAACCGGCTGGAGTTGTTTGCTCGCCACCAGGGTCAAAGGAAACAAGCGCGAACCTGCGCCGCCTGCGAGGATGATGCCTTTCATGTCCGCGAAAGCTAAACCGCGTTGGCAAAAATGAAAAGAAAAAGTTGAATTTGACCCTCGCAAAATATAGCCCTTCGCAAAAACAGCCCGCCATAAAGATACAAATAACATAAAAAGTTGAAGAAAAGTGCATCCTTAACTGAATCGAAAATCGTTCTTCGTTAAATAAGTGAATAGGATCGGCAAAATGCCGGTGCGTTTGGAAAGAAAGTGCCGTTTTTGCGTGATTTTTCTATGGTTTTAAGTTACAGGTTGGGCTCGACGCCATTTGTGTTCAAATTGGTGGAAAGGTAACGCATATATATATATGACCGACGCGAGCAACGCCGCGATCCTGGCCCTTATCGCCGCCTTCATTGGCGGGGCTATGGCATTGGGCGCGGCCAGCCAGGCCCGGCGCTCGTTGAGCCACTGGACGTTTGTCGTCGGCATGCTTTTGCTCGCCGGCGAAAGCGGGTTCAGTTGCCTCGGTCTATTCGCCGGGCAAAACGGCAATCTTGCGGGAGTAGTCCATTGGCAAATCTGGCAGGACTTTTTCACCTCACTTCTGCCGGGCGTTTGGTTGTTCTTCAGCCTTATCTATGCGCGCGGCAATTCCCGCGAATTTTTAAAGTATTGGAGATATACCCTGATTGCGGCGCTGGTTCTCCCCGCCGGCCTGGCTGTTGGTCTTCGCGAAGGATTGTTGGTGGCCGTACAGGTGAAAGAGAAGTTGACGCTGGGCTGGTCAAATGCCGGCATGCTGCTGCATCTTTGTGTGCTGCTCAGTTCCGTGCTGGTCCTGATGAATCTGGAGCGTACCTTCCGCGCGACCGTCGGCATGATGCGCTGGCGAATCAAGTTCATGGTGCTTGGCCTCGGCGCGCTTTTTCTCGCGCGGATTTACACCAGCAGCCAGATACTTTTATTTCATCATCTGGATCCCTCACTCGACGGCGTGAATGCCGGCGCGTTGCTGGTCGGCTGTTTTTTGATCCTGCGCTCGCTGATGCGCTCCGGCCATTTCGACGTCAATGTTTATCCCTCGCATTCGGTCATCCACAATTCACTGATTCTTTTGCTTGGCGGTGTGTATCTGCTGGTGGTCGGATTGCTGGCCAACATCGCGCGCCTCTTCGGCGGCAATACTTCCGTGACACTTTCCGCATTCGTGCTGCTGGTCGGGTTGGTATTGCTGACGGTGGTGTTGTTGTCCGACCGGGTGCGGCTTTACTCCAAGCGTTTTGTCAGCCGCCATTTTCAACGGCCGATGTACGATTACCGCACGGTGTGGCGGCGCTTCACTGAATGCACGACGTCGCGAATGGACCAGATGGAACTGTGCCGCGCGACGGTGAAATTGGTGGCTGAAATTTTTCAACTGCTTTCCGTCAGCATCTGGCTCGTAGATGAAAAAAAGACAGACCTAATTTTCGCCGCTTCGACTTCACTTTCGGACAGCCACGGCGCGGAATTAACACCGCCGAGCATCGCGGCACTGGAAATCCTGACTGCGCTTCGAGACCATCCTGAGCCAATAGATATCAATGTTTCAAAAGAGACTTGGGCGGCGACCTTGCGGAACTGCCATCCCGATGAATTTCACAAGGGTGGGGGACGCATCTGCGTGCCAATGATCGTGGGCGGTGATGTGCTGGGCTTCATGACGCTCGGCGATCGCATCGGCGGGTTGCCGTTCATTCATCAGGACCTGGATTTGCTCAAATGCGTAGGCGATCAGGTCGCCGCGAGCCTGCGCAATCTGCAACTCTCTGGAAAATTATTGCAGGTGAAAGAACTGGAAGCGTTTCAAACCATGTCCGCTTTTTTCGTGCATGATTTGAAAAATACCGCTTCGACCCTTGGCCTGATGCTCAAGAATCTGCCGATTCATTTCAACGACCCGGCGTTTCGTGAAGACGCCTTGCGCGGCGTCGCCAAGACCGTCACGCATATTAATAATCTCATTAGCCGGTTAAGCCTCCTGCGGCACGGTTTGGAAATTCGCCGCGCCGAAGCCGATTTGAA
Organism: Verrucomicrobiia bacterium; assembly: GCA_036268055.1. Taxonomy (NCBI): domain Bacteria; kingdom Pseudomonadati; phylum Verrucomicrobiota; class Verrucomicrobiia; species Verrucomicrobiia bacterium. The sequence goes on from DATAUW010000010.1 coordinate 25,288, forward strand.
TGACGTCGTCAACAAGGCTCTCGCCGCGCACAAGGGCACAATCGAAGTGGAAGTGCTCAAAGACTTCCAGCCGCTGCCAAAAATTTCGATTGATCCCGAGCAGGTGAACAAGGTCATCACCAATCTCGTGCTCAACGCGACCGAGGCGGTCTCGAAGCAGGGCCAGGTGCGCATCCAGACCAGCCGTGTAAACGGTTGGGCGGTGCTCGCCGTGGCCGACAATGGCTGCGGCATGAGCCCGGAGTTTTTGAATCGCTCGCTCTTTCGTCCGTTTCAGACTACGAAGAAAGCCGGACTTGGTATTGGCATGTTTCAGAGCAAAATGATTATCGAAGCCCACGGTGGGCGGATCGAAGTGGAAAGCCAGCCCGGCAAAGGCACCACCTTTCGTGTGCTGCTGCCCATGAATTTAAAATAAATGAACCCAAAATTACTGATTGTTGACGACGACGAGGAAATCCGCACGCAGATGAAATGGGCGCTGGCGCAGGATTACGAAATCCTGCTGGCCCAGGACCGGCCGAGCGCGCTTGAGCAATTCCGCGCCGCGCATCCGGCAGTCGTGCTGCTTGATCTCGGCCTGCCTCCGCATCCCGGCAATCCCGAGGAAGGGCTCGCCACATTGTCCGAGTTGCTCGCGGCGGACGTGTCCACGAAGGTGGTCATCGTCAGCGGACAGGGTGAAAAAGAAAATGCGTTGCGGGCGATTGGTTCGGGTGCGTACGATTTTTTGGGCAAGCCGGTGGACGTCGAGGAATTGAAATTATTGCTTCGCCGCTGCTTTCACGTCGCGCATCTCGAAAAAGAGTATCGCGCCATGCAGCGCCTGATGCAGGGTTCGGGATTCGAGGGGATGATCGGCAACAGCACGCGGATGCAGAATGCTTTTGACTCGATCCGCAAAGTCGCCACGGCGGACGCGCCGGTGCTCATCCTCGGCGAGAGCGGCACGGGCAAGGAACTCGCGGCTCAGGCCATACATCGCAAGAGCAATCGCAAGGACGGCCCGTTCATCGCGATTAATTGCAGCGCGATTCCCGAAACGCTGCTCGAGAGCGAATTGTTCGGTCACGAGAAGGGCGCGTTCACCGGCGCAACCGGTCAAGTGAAGGGGCGCATTGAGACCGCGAATGGGGGCACGTTGTTCCTCGACGAAATTGGGGAAATCCCATTGCCGATCCAGGTGAAGCTGTTGCGCTTTCTTCAGCAGAAAACCATCGAGCGCGTTGGCGGCCGTGCCGAGATCACGATTGATGCGCGCGTCGTCGCGGCGACGAATGCGGATTTAAAAAAAGGCATGACCGACGGCACGTTTCGTGAGGATTTGTTTTATCGCCTCGCGGTCATCCAGATCGTGCTGCCGCCGTTGCGTTCGCGCGAAACGGACATTCAGCTTCTTGCGCAATCGTTCCTCCAGCGGTTCGCCGCGGTGAACAACAAGTCCGGCCTCGTGTTCGGGCAGGAAGCCCTGCGCGCGATCAACCAGCACAAGTGGCCGGGCAACGTGCGCGAATTGGAAAACCGCGTCCGCCGCGCTGTGATCATGGCTGAGGGCAAACGTCTCACCGTCGCTGATCTGGAATTGTCTGATGTGCTGACTGCGCCGCAGGCGTCCACGCTCAAGGATGCGCGCGAAGGTTTGGAACGAAATATGATCCAACAATCCTTGCGCAAACACGGCGGCAAGATCACGCCAGTGGCCGCCGAGTTGGGCATCAGCCGTCCGACGCTTTACGAGTTGATGGATAAACTGGGGATTGTGCGCGAGGCGAAAGAGGCTTCATAAATCCCAAGTGCTAGGCCAAGGCGCGTAATTATTATGACCGTTTGCGCAACTGGTGAAATAAGAGTGTAAATGCAGCGATGGCACCGAGCGCAGTTGTGGATGGCTCAGGTGTGAATGTTATGCCTTGGAACATTCCGGGGCCTACGAGCGACGGTGGAGATGGAGGAGGGTTATTGCCAATACCATTTGGATTGGCAGCGGTAATGCTAAAAACAGGTGCTGATGAAAGCAAAGTGGAAAATTGAAGGGCATTGGCTAACGTGGTTGCGGCGTTGTTCCAAGCCACAATATCAATCCATGCGTTCGCGCCCCCAGTAATACCGGTCAGTGAAATGATGTCGGGAGTTGCGGAAAACCCGCCGGGTATAGTTGAAATTGGCACGACACTTGTGCCTTGCCAATTACCCCCGGCGAATAAAACAGAAATGGGGGCAAGGCCACCAGTATTTGGTTGATAAAACAGTTCTACTTCGTAACCGGAATTTACCGGAACGGGTGATCCTGGGGTGAGTTGGATAAGACTTGAGCTGTCGTTATTATAATCAATGCGTCCCTGAGAATGAGCTTCCACACAAAACAACAGTGTTACTGCAATAAAGATTAGTGTTCTTATCCGCTCTTTCATTTTATTTGTTGGTGATTCCGCCTCTCCACAACAAAGGACTCGATTCCTTTTTTGTGTGCTGGAGGACATAAACAATTTTGAATTTCAAAGTCAATAATTAATAAAGTGCGATCCGCCAGGTTCGAATTTTCGGACCGCCAAAAATTATCCGCTTGCCGCCTACGATCTGGAATTGTCCGATGTGCTGACTGCGCCACAGGCGTCCACGCTCAAGGATGCGCGCGAAGGTTTGGAACGGAATATGATCCAACAATCCTTGCGCAAACACGGCGGTAAAATTACGCCAGTGGCGGCCGAGTAGGGCATCAGCCGCCCGACGCTTTATGAATTGATGGATAAATTGGGAATCGTGCGCGAGGCGAAGGAAGCATCGTAGGTCAAAGAATGTCTGTCTGCGGCGTAAAACAAACCTGCGGCATTGATTAATAGGCAGAGGCTGATTATTTGGTGGCTTTGCGAGTCATTCCAAAGAGAGCCACTGCACAAAGTCCCCCAAGTGCGAGTGTAGAGGGTTCAGGCGTGACGAACACCATGCCCTGAAAGCCCAAAACCAGACCGGTGAATTTATCCGGCCCGGAAGTAAGAGGGGGAACGGTTGGCGGTTCGGCCACTGGGTTTCCAGTGAGGATATTAAATACGGAAGAGAAAGCAAAAAGAGTTGAGGAAGCTTCTGCATTTGCAAGAGACTGCTGCCCGTTGTTCCACCCAACGATTTCAATCCACGCGTTGGCGCCCGGTGCCACGCCTGTCAAAGATTGAACTCCCCCCAAAAAGATTCCTGGGATCGGTGTGCCGACGTCGAGGACCTTGGTTCCCTGCCATGCTCCCAACGAAAGTGAGCCATCAATGGGGGTTGGGGCAGCGCCGCCATTGTTGGGTTGATAAAACATTTCCACCTCAAATCCGCCACCAGTGGGGGCAGGAACCAAACCCCTGCCCTGAGTGACTTGGACATAGGAATTTTCAGTATTGCCATAGGCAACATACCCTGAGGTGCCTTGGGCATGAAGATTAAGGGCAATTAGAAGACTGAGACTGGCTAATACGAAACTTTGTGTTTTCACGATTCATCCTTTCTTTAATTCGATAGGAAGACCCTCCATAAAAAGGAACTCTCCATGGTTTGTTCGAATGGACGCACATTAGCGAAATCCATTTACGAGGTCAATATTTTTTATGTTGTAATTTTTTTTGATGAAAGGGTCAAGGGATGTTTGCGACCGGTTTTCAACGACATTGTAATTTGTCCATTGCCCCCCTTGGTGGAAGTTGATTTAATCCGCGCGCAACTTTTTTTGGAATTTCGCGCGGCCACATTTGACGTTTGGAGGATTGGTCGCTACTGTGGAAGTAATTCCAGAAATCATGTCCGGACGTTGAAAGGCGATTGTGGCTGAGAAAGACGATTATTTAGTTGATATCCTGACGGACCTTGGGTTCGTCTCCCCCGACCAGGTGGCAACCCTTCGCGCCGAGGCGGCTTCCGCCGGCGTGGGTGTGGTGGACTTGATGCTGGCGAATAAACTTGTTCGCCCGGCGGACGTTGCCCAGGCCAAGGCCGCGCATTTCGGCGCTGAAGTCGTCAACCTCGCCGATCTCAAGCTTACCGATGATGTCATCGGCCTGATTCGCCGCGACATCGCCAAGAAATATCGCGCCGTTCCCATCGCGCAGCACGGCAGTACTATTACCGTCGCGGTCAGCGATCCTTCTGATCTGGATACGCTGGACACGCTGCATCATCTTTTACGCGCCGACATCGAATTGCGCGTGACCAGTGAGGAAGACCTTGAGAACGCGCTCAATAAATATTACGGCGGCAAGGCCCAGATATTGGATCCGCGCATGCAGCAAACGATTCAGGAAATCACTGAGTCGGAAGTCGCCGTGGCCGTTGAAAATGACACGGGCGCGGTGGTCGAGGCGGATGCCCCGCTTATCAAGCTCGTGAACAGCTTGATCGTGGAGGCTTTCAAATTGCGCGCTTCGGATATTCACCTGGAACCGATGTCGCGGACATTCCGTGTGCGCTACCGCATTGACGGTGTGCTCAAGGAAATGAAGAGCCCACCCAAACGACTCCAGCCTTCGATCATCAGCCGCCTTAAAATCCAGTCGAACATGTCCATCGCCGAACGGCGCATCCCGCAGGACGGCCGTATCCAATCGAATGTCGGCGCCAAGACGATTGATTTGCGCGTGTCGTGCCTGCCTACGAACCACGGCGAAAGCATCGTCATGCGTATTCTGGACAAGGAAGGCCTGAAACTCGGCTTGCCGGATTTGGGATTTTTCACTGACGACCAGCAGACGTTCGAGAAACTCATTGCGTTGCCCGACGGCATCCTGCTCGTGACCGGTCCGACCGGTTCCGGCAAGACCACCACGCTTTATTCCTGCCTACACTTCATCAATCGTCCCGACCGCAAGATCATCACGGTCGAAGATCCGGTGGAATATGTGCTCGCGGGCATTAATCAAGTGCAGGTCAATGAATCGGTCGGATTGTCATTCTCAATGGCATTGCGTTCCATCCTGCGTCAGGCGCCGAACGTGATCATGCTGGGAGAAATTCGCGATCTTGAAACGGCGACCATCGCCATCAACGCCTCGCTGACCGGTCATTTGGTGTTCTCCACGCTTCACACCAACGACGCCCCCAGCGCCGTGACGCGTTTGATTGACATCGGCGTGAAACCTTTCTTGGTCGCATCCTCGACGCGCGCGCTCATGGCGCAACGCCTCGTCCGTAAAATTTGCAAACGCTGTACCGCGCCCTATACTCCGTCGGAAACCGAATTGCGTTCCGTGGGCATTGACCCGAACAACATCCCGGCGGGCGCCACCTTCATGATGGGCAAGGGTTGTGATAACTGCAACGGCTCCGGCTATCGCGGCCGTTTCGGCGTGTTCGAGATATTCGTCATTGATGACGAAGCCCGCAAATTGATTTACGATCGTGTGCCGTCCTCGGTGTTGCGCGTTCGCGCGCGGGAAATGGGCATGCGGACGTTGCGCGAAGACGGCATCCGCAAAGTCCTGGCTGGCATGACCACGGCGGAGGAAGTCGTTCGCTCCACCACGGCGGATGATTGAAAGATTTAAGCGGTACAAGGAATGACAATTAAGCTTTATTAACTCCCGCCGTGCGTCTAAAACTCTCGCCCAGCATGCAGAACCCATAATCGAAAGCATATGTCGTATTCAATGTCCGACCTTTTGCAGTTGGTGGTGTCCGAAGGCTCCTCCGACTTGCACGTCCGTGTAGGCGTTCCGCCGGTCATCCGTGTCCACGGTATTTTGCATCGTGTGGAAGGGCCCATTCTTCAACCCGAGGATACCGAGGAATTGATGCGCAGCATCACATCGGAAGACCATATCCAGCACGTGCGCGAGCGCGGCGGCGCGGACTTCGGTTTTGCTTTCGGCGAACTCGCCCGTTTCCGTGTCAGCGTGTTCAAAGAAAAGGGCAACTTTGGCATGGTCTTGCGCCAGATTCCGACCAAGCTGTTGCGGCTCGAAGACATCGGCCTGCCGCCTTCCGTGCGCGAACTGCTTTACAAACCGCGCGGTCTTTGCCTGGTCACCGGCCCGACCGGTTCCGGCAAAAGTACCACGCTTGCTTCGATGATCAATATCATCAATGAAGAACGCGACGAGGCGCACATCATCACCATCGAGGACCCGATCGAGTTTTATCACAAGCACAAGAAGGCGATCGTCACCCAGCGCGAAATCGGTGTGGATGTACCGAGTTTTGCCGAAGCCTTGCGCCGCGCATTGCGCCAGGATCCCGACATCATTCTGGTCGGTGAAATGCGCGACCTTGAAACCATTGACGCCGCCGTGACCGCAGCTGAAACGGGTCACTTGGTGTTCGGCACGCTGCATACCACCGGCGCGGCCAAGACGATTGACCGTCTCGTCAACGCGTTTCCGACGAACCAGCAGGAACAAATCCGCATCCAGCTTTCCACAGTGTTGCAGGCGGTGATCTCGCAGTTGCTGATTCCGCGCATTGACAAGCCGGGCCGCGTGGCGGTGTTCGAGATCATGATCAATACGCCCTCCGTCGCCGCGCTGATCCGCGACAATAAAACTTTCCGTTTGAATTCCGACATCCAAACCGGCGCGAAGTACGGCATGGTGACGCTCGACGGCTTTCTCATCGAAAAATATCTGGCCGGCATGATCGCACGCGAGGAAGTCATCACCAAGGCGCAGGATCCGCTGACTATCCAGCAAAAATTGCAGGAACTCGAACTGGCGCAAGCCATGAACATCGAACCCGAAAAACCTAAATCCTGATTATGGCTGATCCTATTTCCAATCCGCTGCTCGAACTGGTCCGCGAAAAGGGACTGGTTGACGACTTGCAGTACGAGGAAGTGTCGGAAGAGATGCAGCGCAGCGCGAAGTCGCCCATCCAGATTCTCCAAGACTTCGGCATTCTCGATCTTGATTCCATTTTGCAGATGGTGGCTGAATATCTCGGCACTGAAGTCGTGACCTTGCGCGACCGCGAATTCCCGCCGGAATTGCTCGCGGCGATCCCCGGCAACACCGCGCGGATGTACGGCTGCCTGCCAGTCGAGTTAAACGGCAATTCGCTTCAAGTCGCTTTTGTTGATCCGCTGAACCCCGAGCGCGCTTCCGAACTCGGCTTCGTCATCCGCAAGGAAATCGTGCCGGTGGTCGCCGAACCTTCGCAAGTGGAGAAAGCCATCGAAAGGCTTTACGGCGCCGAGACCGAGAGCGTATCCGACATGTTAAAGGAACTCGGCAGCGACAAGGAGATCGCTGAGGAAGCCAAGCAGGCGGGCAGTGACTCCTCCATCCTGATTGATATCGCGAATGAAGTGCCCATCGTGCGCTTCGTGAATCTGATTTTGTTCCAGGCCGTGCAGGACCGCGCGAGCGATATTCACTTCGAGCCGTTTGAAGATGAGTTCAAGATTCGTTATCGCGTGGACGGCGCGCTTTACGAAATGGCCCCGCCGCCCAAGCATCTCGCGCTGCCCGTCGTGTCCCGCATCAAGGTCATGGCGAACCTGAATATCTCCGAGCGCCGCGTGCCGCAGGACGGCCGCATCAGTTTGACCATGGGCAACAAGGGCATTGATCTGCGTGTTTCCACTCTCCCGACACAGTTTGGCGAATCGGTCGTGTTACGCGTGCTGGATCGTTCGGCGGTGAACCTGGAAATCGAATCGCTCGGCTTTCCGAAATACCTGCACGAATACGTTACTGAGGTCATCCAGCGGCCCAACGGTATTTTCATCGTGACCGGCCCGACCGGTTGCGGCAAGACCACCACGCTTTATTCCTGCCTGCGCCGGGTCAATACGATTGACTCCAAATTGCTCACCGCCGAAGACCCGGTTGAGTATGACATCGAGGGCATCATGCAGGTCGCCATCAATGAAGGCGCCGGCATGACGTTCAGCAAGGCGCTGCGGTCGTTCCTGCGCCAGGACCCGGACGTGATCATGGTCGGGGAAATGCGCGATTTGGAAACGGCACAAATCGCGATCCAGGCATCGCTGACGGGTCACTTGGTCATGAGCACGCTGCATACAAACGATGCCCCCGGGGCCGTCACCCGTCTGGTGGATATGGGCGTGGAACCGTTTTTGATTTCCTCCACGCTCATGGGTGTGCTCGCGCAACGCCTCATCCGTACCACTTGCAAAAAATGCCGCACGCCGTTCGAGCCAACCGAGAGCCAGCTTTCGCTGCTCAATCTTTCACCGCATGACATCGGCGACAAAGTGTTTTACTACGGGCGCGGCTGCTCGGTTTGCAATGACACTGGCTACAAGGGCCGCCGCGGAATTTTTGAATTGCTGAATTTGAATGACGTGATCCGCAATTTGATCAATGAACGCGCGCCCACCGTCGTGCTGCGGCAAAAGGCGGTCGAGTTGGGAATGATTACCTTGCGCGAGGATGGTCTGCGTGCTATTTTTGACGGAGATACAACCATCGAAGAAGTGGTGAAATACACTTAGTCACAAAGCCGGGATTCGTTATGCCTAAATACAGTTACGTCGCCATGGATTCACGGGGCAAGGAGACCAAGGGAACCCTGGAAGTCGCCAATCAAAACGAGGCCATTTCACGCGTGAAGGAAATGGGTTTTTTCCCCACCAAAATCGTCGAAGCCGACAAGGAAAAAGTTGATAAGAAAGCCGCCGGTAAAGGCAAGCCCGCTGCGAAGCCCGGGGTCAAGGGCAAGAAAAAGGGGATGGACATCAACATCAAGATCCCCTTCCTTAGCGGCCGTGTTAAGTCCAAAGTCCTCACTACTTTCACCCGCCAGCTTGCGACGCTGGTGGACGCCGGTCTGCCGTTGTTGCGCGGCTTGCGCGTTTTGGAAAAGCAGGAAAAGAACGTCGTGCTGAAGGGGATCATCGCGCAACTCGCGGCTTCCATTGAAGGCGGCAGTACCTTCTCCGAAGGTTTGGCGCAGCATCCCAAGGTTTTCAATCGCCTTTACATCAACATGGTGAAGGCCGGTGAGTTGGGCGGCGTGCTGGAAGTCGTACTCAATCGTCTTTCCGAGTTCATGGAAAAGGCGCAGAAGATCAAAGGAAAAGTCATCGCCGCCATGTTTTATCCGGTGGCCGTGCTCATCGTCGCGGTCATCATCATGGCCGTGCTGATGGTGTATGTCATCCCGCAATTCAAGAGCGTGTTTGAGGGCATGTTGAACGGCCAGCAGTTGCCGGCCTTCACCCGTTTTGTCCTGGCAATTTCCGATACCATCAAAGACCACTTCCTTTATACCATCGCGCTCCTGGTGGTGGTGGTCATCTTATTTATGGTTTCCATCCGCACGAAGCTTGGCCGGCGCATCTTTGACAAGGTGAAACTGAAGATGCCCGTGTTCGGCCCGGTGATTAGCAAGGTCGCCATCTCGCGTTTCACGCGCACGCTCGGCACGCTCGTGAGTAGTGGTGTGCCGATTTTGCAGGCGCTGACCATCGTCAAGGAAACTTCCGGCAATGTCATCGTCGGCGCGGCGGTCGGCGCGGTGCATGAAAGCGTCAAGGAAGGCGAAACCATCACGGCGCCCTTGGAAGCTTCCAACGTATTTCCCCCGATGGTGATCAGTATGGTGGACGTCGGCGAGCAGACGGGCGCCTTGCCGGAAATGTTGCTGAAGATCGCGGATAATTACGACGAAGAAGTGGATAATGCCGTCGCGGCCATGACCTCACTCCTGGAACCGATCATGATCGTGTTCCTGGCCATAGTTGTCGGTAGTATCGTTATCGCGATGTTCCTGCCACTGATCGCCCTCATGAATGGTGTGGATGCCGTCGGTCCGAAGGGCGACAAGGATTAAGTTAGGTTTGGAATTTTCAAGGCGCGTCTGAGGAAATCAGGCGCGCCTTTTTTGGTTTTGAATCTCTTTGGATCACATTTTTTATTCCGTTTGCCTGGTTTAGAGTGAAGCAAAGATACCGATACTTTCCTTGCTGGATCGGCAGGAAATATGATATGTTAGCAGTCAACTGCTGCAGAAGGCAGTCAGAAAAATCCTATTTATGGAAGTAACCGTCGAGTTGCCGGATGACATTGCCCTGACTCTTGGAAACGTCGGCGAAATACCGCGCAAGATGTTGGAAGCATTCGCCGCTGAGGCATATCGGGAGCAACGGCTTTCCCGGCATCAGTTAAGTCGGCTTTTGGGACAAGACTACTGGCAGACAGAAGAATTTCTTACCCGTCACGAAGCGAAACGTCCGTTTACGCTTGCAGATTTGCAAGTTGACCGCGATTCACTCGCATCACTTCCGGAGAAATGATTCTCGTCGTCGCAGATACCGGTCCTATCTGTTACTTGATTCTCATTGAAGCCATTGAATTTCTTCCCCGACTCTATGACCGTGTCATCATACCGAGCGCCGTGTTCGCAGAATTGACTCATCCCAAGGCCCCATTGGCAGTCAAAAACTGGGCTGACGCATTGCCTTCATGGGCCGAGGTTCGAACCGCCGCCCACGCCGAATTGGACCACCTCCTTGATCCGGCGAAGCCGAGGCAATCATTCTGGCGGAGCAACTTCAGGCGGCTTCGCTTTTGTTGGATGAAATGGAAGCCCGGCGGGAGGCGCTGCGGCGTGGCTTGCCGGTCGCTGGAACTATTGGCGTATTGGAAAAAGCGGCCGAACGGAATCTCGTCAGCCTTCCAGAAGCATTTTCACGGCTTGCTCACACTAATTTTCATATCGCTCCCGAAGTTCTCCAACAAGCTTTACAGCGGGCCGCCGCAAAACAGAGGAGGTAATAGGACTTTCGGCACATCCCACATTACACCCGGCCAAACAAAATCTTGCACTAATCCACTTTTCCATTTGACAAGCGTCATTCTCACGCGTAAATACATTGTAATTACATTGTGTGGGCGACTAAACCCGAGGAATTTTAGATAATTGATTTTTTGTTTATGGAATTTGACTGGAACAATCCACCGTTCAAGGCCGATGGCTCTCCGACCAGTCAGGAGATTGAGGAATCGTTTGAAGATCCCTTTGCCATCAAGTTACTGCCCGATTCGCCCCGGTTTTCCGTCCAGGCGCGGTTTTTCAATTTGGGAATGTCCGCTGGCGGCAATGCCGTGTTCAGTGTTTATCGAACGAATGGCAAGCACGTTCGCGTCATCCATGCTCGGGGCATGGAGCCGGAGGAGCGTTTTTTTTATCAACGGAAACTGAACCAGACTTTGGCGCATTAAACCAATGGCATCGCAAATCCAAGTCGCGGGCGGAGTGGTGGCCAAGCCATCCAGCATCAATTCCTTTTCCAACTGGGAAGAAGTGCCTATTTTCGACAGCGAGGTTGCCGAGGCGGATTTCTGGGCGGAAAATCGGCCGGACATGCGCCTGATGGAATCGGCGGTGGCGGGGAGCGGCGAGGCTTCCGAATCCGTCACCATCACTTTGCGGATTGACCCGCGCATGCTCGCGCGCATCAAACGCCTCGCCCGCTCGCGCTATCTCAATTACCAGAGCATGATGAAGCAATGGCTCAGTGAACGCATGGAAAACGAACTCCGCGAACGATAAATTTAAAAGCATGAATCCTTTTTCAAATCGCCGCCCACCCGATCACCACCGTTCCCGTGCTGCGTTCACGCTGGTGGAATTGCTGGTGGTCATTGCGATCATCGGCATCCTGGCGGCGCTCATCATTGGCGGCGCAGGCATCGCTTCCATCAAGGCCCGCACCTATCGCGTGCAAGCCGAGCGCGATGCCCTCATCACCGCCATCGAGCAATACAAAGCCCATCAGGGATATTATCCGCCGGATAACACCAACAACCCCGCCATCAACGCGCTCTACTACGAATTGACCGGCACGCTCACCACCAACAACAACGCTCTCTTTAAAGCCGTTACTGGAGAGCAACTCGCTTCGGGAACCGTCCAGACTGTCTTCGGCATGCAAGGGTTTATGAACGCCTCCGCTGATCCCACCGAGCCGCCAAAAAACTTTTTCGGCGCCATCGGCAAGGGCGCGCGCACCGCTTCTTTTTATGTCAGTGGAAATGCGGGGCCGACCTTTACGCTATTTGGAATCAGTGTACCTCCGGGGTTGCCGGCAGGCTTTCCCTACGTGCTAGCCAGCGGCGGCGTGCCTTCCCTTTGGCATTACGTGTCCAGCAATCCCACCAACAACCCCAGCGAATTCGACCTCTGGATGGATGTCGCGTGGGCCGGCAAGACCAACCGCATCAGCAACTGGAGCAAAGACCCGCAAGTCGTCACCCATTAACCGCACGGCACTCATACCATTATGATACTCCCATTTAAAGCCACCCAATCATTGCCCGTCCGCTGGTCCGACCGCGCGTGGACGCCTCGCATCTCCAACCCTCGCCGCCTCGCCGGCGCGACCCAAAATATTTCCCTCTCCCTCGCAAACAGCGCCTCGGAAAGTTCCGCCAACCTGCGCCGCCCAAATTTTCATTCCGCACTCCGCCCCTCGCACCCCGCCTTCAAAATCACCCCTATGATCAAGCTCGTTCCCCGTTCTCCGCGCCACAATCGCGCGCAATCGCGCGCATTCACCCTCATCGAACTGCTCGTCGTCATCGCCATCATCGCGATCCTGGCCGGGCTCATTCTCCCGGCGATCAGCGCCGCCAAGGCCCGGGCCAAAGTCGCCCAGGCCAAGACCGAAATCTCCGGCATCGTCTCCGCCATCAATCAATACGAGGTAACCTACAGCCGCTTGCCGACCTCGACCCCAGCCAGCGTAGCCGCCACTCAAGCTGGAGCGGCCTCCCCGATAACCGGCGATTTTACTTTCGGAACACTTTTGAATGGAAGTGCTGTTCAGGGTGGAAAACCGGGCGTCACCCTTCCCAGCATCTCCAGCCAATACATTTCCGGTTACACCGCGCCCAATTCCGACGTCATGGCCATTCTTATGGACATAACAAATTTTCCCGGCACGACCACGCCCACCGTCAACACCAACCACATCAAGAATCCCCAAAAGACTTCCTTCTTGAATGTTAAAATGAATAGCGACAACACCCATGCCGGTCTGGGCAGTGATTTGGTCTATCGCGATCCCTGGGGCAACCCCTACATCATCACCCTCGACTTGAATTACGACAATCAATGCCTCGATGCCCTCTATTGCAAGGCGGATGTTTCTTCCACCGGCACCGGTACGCTTGGCTTCAATGGAACCGTCAACCAGACCGACGGCGGCAGCGGCGACCATTACACCGTAAACGCCACTTCAATGGTCTGGTCCATGGGCCCCGATGGCTTGGCGGGCAATAAGGATAATATGGGTATCCCCATCAAAGCCAACGCCGGCGTCAACAAAGACAACGTCCTCAGTTGGCAATAAATCGAAAGCTCCCATGCACCGCCGTTCGCCAGAGCCGTTGAATCCGCTTCCCCCGCGCACCGGCGCGCATGCGTGCCAAGCCTTCACCCTCATCGAAATGCTCGTGGTCATCGCGATCATCGGCATCCTTGCGACCATTGGTCTGCCCGCCATCAAAGGCATGACCAAGTCCAACGCCACCATCGCCGCCAACCGCCAGTTGCTCGACGACTTCACTTACGCCCGCCAGCGCGCCATCGCCGACCATACCAGCGTTTACGTCGTGTTCGATCCGCCGACCATTCTCAACTTCACGCCGACCAAGCTCACCTCGCAAGCCTCGGCCATGCACACCTACACCAATCTTTTGGGCGGCCAATACACCACCTACGCGCTCCTCTCCCTGCGTTCCGTCGGCGATCAACCGGGGCAAACCTCGCCCCATTACCTCACCGCGTGGCGCTCGCTTCCCCAAGGCATATTTATCGCCGCCAGCAAATTTTCCGGCACCACCAATGCCGTGAATTTTTACACCAACGCTTTTCGTTACGCGCAATTTCCCTTTCCCACCATAGATACCAATTCCACCCTCACCACCTTTCTGCTGCCCTACGTCGGATTCGATTATCAGGGCCAGTTGATCTCCCAGGTGGATGAAGCCATACCCCTTTCGCGCGGCAGTATTTTGTATCCGCGCGATGCCGACGGAAATTTTATCAGCAGCGCGCCCGACGTCCTCGAAACGCCGCCGGGAAATTCCATCACCACCTCCAACGTCATTCACATAGACTGGCTCACCGGCCGGGCTCACATCGAACGCCAGGAAGTCCAGTGAAAATACTCCTCCATACATCCCGCCGCGCCCGCCGTGCCTTCACGATGGTCGAGATCGCCATTTGCCTTGCCATCATCGGCTTCGCCCTCGTCGCCATCATCGGCATATTGCCCATCGGCATGTCCGTGCAAAAAGACAACCGCGAAGAAACCGTCATCAATTTCGACGCCCAATATCTGCTCAACGCCATCCGCAGCGGCGCGCTCGGGCAGGATGAACTGACCAATTACATTATCAGCATCACCAACATTTATACTGATTACAATGCCAACATGATTTTCCAAGGCCGGGGAACAAACTGGTACTCGCAGAGCGGCGTTGGTGGTTCTTACTATGCGGTTGTTCCCGTGTCACCTGCTACAAAACCTGGAGTCCCGGTCCTGACCAATGGCCTGAACATCATCGGCTTGTTATCCACTCCCAAGTGGACGCAGGACTCCAAGGGATTTTTCCGCAGTAATTATGTCCAGGCGGATTTTCGCGCCATCACCGGTTCGCCGATGGACCAGGGCACGAGCCAGACCTCCAAAGACTTCGCGTTCACCTATCGCATATTCCCCGAAATCGTTCCCTTCGGTGTCGCGGATGGCTCACTCACGAATTGGAACACCAATAATATCACCCTCGCGGACAAGACCGCCCGATTCACGTACGCCACCTACGTCACCAATCTTCAACCTAACCTGAACGAAATCCGCCTGCGCTTCCGCTGGCCGATTCTGCCCAATGGCCAGACCGGGCCGGGCAATCAGATATTTCGCTCTGTGGTGGGCGGCGCGATTCGTTCCACGAATTTCTACGCGCCCATGTATTACTTCCAACCGCAAACCTTCGTCAGCGGACAGTCGGTTTACGCAGGAGGCAAACCTTTTCTCCCATGAAGCATTTCTGGCATCATTCCGCATCAAGCTTTTTTCGACGCGCCTTCTCGCTGATCGAAATCATGGTCACCGTGGCGCTCCTCTCGGTCATCATCCTTGGCCTCGTCGCCATGTTTGACCAGACCCGGCGCGCTTTTACTTCCAGCATCACGCAAGTGGATGTCCTGGAATCCGGACGCGATGCCACCGCTCTCATCGCGCAACAGATGGAACAAATGGCCGCCAGCAGTATTTCCACCGGCGTGAATTTTTTCGTCGAAACCCCTTCCACCGCGCCGCCCATGACCCAGGCGTTGG
This sequence comes from Verrucomicrobiia bacterium, assembly GCA_036268055.1. NCBI lineage: Bacteria > Pseudomonadati > Verrucomicrobiota > Verrucomicrobiia > Verrucomicrobiia bacterium. The sequence goes on from DATAUW010000010.1 coordinate 40,565, forward strand.
TGGATCCATCCGACGTCAGGACGAATATCCTGCAGGATGTGTTTTTCCTCACGCGCCTCAACCAAACCTGGACCGGTGTGGGCTATAAGGTATTTAACTCAGGCGGAACCACCGGCGGCAGTCTTGGGACGCTCTACCGTTATGCCGGTGTTAATATTCCCGCGACGAACGGTTTTTTGATTGGGCAGCAATGGACGAATTTCAACCTCGGCGCGCCCGGCACGAATTTTACTCGCATCGTGGATGGCGTCGTTGATTTTACCATCCGGGCTTATGACACGAACGGAAATTTATATCCGTTCATCACCACGTTTCCCTCAATCTCCACGAATTATTTGTTTCCCCTGCAAAGCTCATGGTACTACCGGTTCACCAGCAATTCCCTGCCGGCTTATGTCGAAGTAGAGCTTGGCGTCTTGGAAGACCGGACTCTCGCACGTTATCAAGCCATTGCCGGCCCCGCGAACATCAATTTAACTGCCGCCAATAATTATCTCGCCGACCACCCCGGCCAGGTTCACGTTTTCCGCCAACGCATCCCCATTCGTAACGTCAGTTCCGCTGCCTATCAATGAAACGCCAATCCCAACAAGGTGTCGCGCTGGTCATCACCCTGATCCTCCTCTCGGTGATCACCTTCATGGCCGTCACCTTCCTCGTCGTCAGCCGCAAAGAAGCCGCGCAGGTAAATACTCTGACCCAGCAGAGCAATTCAAAATTCGCCTCCGAAGCCGCCGTCGAAGAAGCCAAAGCCCAGATCATCGCGCAAATGCTTGCGACTGGGAACGGACTCAACTTCGGTCTGCTCGTCTCGACCAACTATCAGATGACCAATTTTTTCCATGGCGTTGGTTTGGCTTCCATTACGAACGTCAGCTACACGGGCCTTGCGGCGGGAGATGTGCCGCAACTGATGAACAACCTACAAATTCTCCCGCGCGTCCCGGTATTTATCGCTACCAATAAAGGCTCCGCCAATCTCGACTTCCGCTTCTACCTCGACCTGAATCGCAACGGACGTTACGACACGAATGGCGTGGTTGAAAATTTTGACAGCAACGGACTGCCGATTCTGGATGCTAGCCAGCACCCGACCTTTAGCACCCAAGTCGGCGATCCCGAATGGATCGGCATCCTCGCTCATCCCGATCAGCGGCATTCCAGCAGCAACCAATTCGTGGCTCGCTATTGCTTTATCGCTCTGCCCATCGGGAATTCTCTCGATGTGAATTATAGCCACAACCAGTCGCAACAAATCGCAAATATGTCCGCGGAAACGGACGAAGGCTATTTGCGCAATCAGGGATTCGGCTCTTGGGAAATCAATCTCGCCGGTTTCCTGAACGCGTTGAACACAAATTCGTGGCCAACCGCCAATTTCAAATACGCGCCACTCAACACGACTCCACCCTGGAGCCTTGGTTTTCAAAGCGGTGGTGAGGCGTTTAACGACGCCGCTTCCATAGTGCAATACCGCTATAACAACAGCTACAGCAGTCTGTTGAGATTTACTGACATGTTCAGTTCATTGACCGCCGCGCCGTCGTTTGGAAACGATTTTATTGATGGCTTCTGCAATGGGCCGCTGATGACTAACACATTCGCGCTCACGAATGATCGCGATTTTAATTCGATATCCGCGCAACGGACGTGGAGCGGTTCGAGCCCGGCCCACCCTATTTTCACGACGCAGGATTTCTTTGCCGTGCCCGGTGCAAATGGTCAGCCAGTCAGTTCCTTTACCAACCATCTGCGCGCGCCCGGTCTCAGCCGCGGCACATACGATCGTTACACCTATTATCGTATGCTCGCGCAAATGAGTTTTGGTTCCGCGCCCGAATCCTCGGCGACCTATAATACAAATACGGTTTTGCCTTCGCCTGGTTTCCTGCCCGCTTATCCCGGTTATTATCCTTATACCAATCGCCTCAATCTGAACTACAATAACATCGGGGCTTTAAACGCGACGAATTTCCAACCGTGGGACGCCCTTACATTTTTTTCTAATACCGCCAATCGTCTACTGGCAAATGCGGGCTATACCTTCACCGTCACCAACATCCCGCTCTATCCGATTAACGAATACACTCCCGCCGTCCATCGCCTCTTGCAGGTCGCTGCGAACATTTATGATGCGACGACGAATCGTTTTACCAATAACGCTGAAGGCACATTATTTTATCCATCGGTATTTCGCCCCGTTTTCAACAAAGGGGTCGGAACGTCAAATATTTTCATCAGTGGTTATGTGGAAGAAGCTCCGATAAATTTTGTTGCTCCTAAATTTACTGGCTCATACAGCTCAACTCCGCTTTCCCTTCCCGAACAGGCCAATCAATTCGTACCCACCTTGGCTGGTGGTAACACCACGAGTAATTTATATGGAGTTCCGTGGATAATTGGCGCGAAAAAAGGCCTGCCCAACTTCAATGAATTTTCGATGGCGTCTGTTTCGCAAATTACCCGTAAATTGGAAGTGATTAATATGAATGCCGGCTCTTCGCCGCCCAAATTCCAAACGAATGTTCAATATACCATCGGCGTTTCAAACTTGATGGGGGTGGAAGCTTGGAATTCTTATACGAATTTTTATGGTCGCAGTGTGGATCTGATTGGTTCCGTGGTTGTTCAGGCTTCTGTCAGTAATTTCGATGGATTGACGTTAAGGCCGCTTGCTCTGGTTACGACTAATGTCGGCTGGCTTTATACTCTAAGCCCTGGTGCCTGGCCGGGAGCTGTTGTGAGTTCATCAAGTCCACACGTTTTTAATAACAGTTCCTTTCAGATTCCATTGATGACGAATATTATCATGTTGACAAATTCGGTTTATCATCAATTTCCGACTCCACATTTGTCACCAGGAACTAACTTTGATGTGCCTGCTATAGTTTTTCAGCCGCACTTCATATATAATTGCACCAATTATTTACGCTTTATTGTTCAGGATCATACAACGGGGAGAATTCTGGATTATGTGACTCTAAATGGAATGAATTACACTCGGGATCTTACCGCCGAACTTCCGGGGCCGCTCGGGGCGAACTATGGAGGACCAGGAGGCGTTTGGTTAACAAACATACAGAGTCGCACTGTGCCACAAGGCATGCAGAATCAAATAACTATATCAAGCGGGCTGACTCCGACGGGTCCTCCTTTCACATCTGCAAATTGGATTAATGATACTCTGCAAGGAAACTCTCAGCAAAGTGCTACCGGTGGCTTTGCGGCATTTTTGAACGGACAGGGCGGCATCACTAATTCCATGCAGGCGCCCTATACCCCGACGCGTAAAGTAGCCTTAATCTATCATTTCCAAGTTAATGATCCGCTGGTCCATTATACTTTGAGCGATATTTCTCCGCAACCATTCCAAAATACCATTTCTACCAATTACCCAACTCTTGCTGCGGGCGCGACCATTGCCACTAACTATCTCGATAATATCGGGCTTCCTAACCAGAACTATCGCCCTTGGGGTGATGTAGGAACCCCTAATGGCACTCGGACCGACCCAATGGCTAAAACCGACGCGAATTATAATTTCAAAGATTCTCAGGTTACCGGTTCGGATGCGTGGCAATTTCCCACAAATAAATTCCCAAATATTGGATGGCTTGGCCGCGTGCATCGCGGCACGCCTTGGCAGACGCTCTATCTCAAGTCTGTGGATTCGTCGGTGATGAATATCACGAACTGGCAAATGTGGACCGGAAATGTGGCCGTCAATCAGTTCGCTGCCGCGCTTCCTGTGAATTCTGCTGACGCCCTTCTCACGACGCCAACAAATGATTGGAGCATCCTTGATCTGTTCACCACTGCGCCGAATGATAATGCGAGCCGTGGTCAATTATCCGTGAACCAGACGAACTTCGCGGCGTGGGCGGGAATTCTTGATGGCGTTATCGTGGTTTCCAATGGCCCCAGCGGACAAATTCCAATGATGATTGATCCGCGGGCCAATAATTTGGCACTCCAACAAATCTTGAACGGGATTTATTCCGCGCGCACAAATACTGCCATGTTCCCGGCACAAGTATTTACCAGCGTCGGTCAGGTTTTATCCGCGCCGCAACTCACGGTCGCTTCGCCTTATCTAAACACCACGGGTAATACGACAGCCGCCACTTATCCCAACGACGCCGAAATGGAACGCATCCCGCAGCAGATTATGTCCCTGTTGCGCGTCGGATCGCCACGATACGTCATCTTCGCTTACGGCCAGTCGTTGAAACCCGCGGACCATTCCATCATACAAAGCAGCGGCCCGTTCTTCGGCATGTGTACCAATTACACCATCACCGGCGAGGTCGCCACGCGCACCGTATTGCGCATTGATAACCCCCCCGTTCCCGGCCGCACAGTCGGTTCGCCGCAAGCGGTCGTCGAGGCATTCAACGTCATTCCGCCCGAATAAAGCGCACGATTTTCAGAATGGACAGGAAACCAAAAATCTTTGGAGAAAAGTTAAAATAGCGATATAATAACTGCACGATCAGCGGCATCCGAGGCGAACCTGGCGGTTCGTTTGTTCGAATAATCGCCATGCTTCGAGGTCGTGGAAGAAAGCCTAAATTACTTATGCAGCGGAAGTCTTTGTTCTGGTACGCGGTATGTCTGCTTTGCCTCGGAGGCGCGGTATATTCCTGGCATCTCGGCGACCAATGGCAGGCCGAAAAAAATGCCGCCCATCAAGCCGCCGAGCCATCCGGCAACGCCCACAAATCCACCACCCCGCACGCCTTCGCCCCGGCAGTTGCCACCACCAACGCCGCCGTTCTCGCACCCGCGCTTTCGCCCGCCGCCATCGCCGCCGCCAAAAAGAAAAACCCCTATCCCTATCGCCTGACCAACTCCACCGAATCCGTCCAGCAGTTGATCCACAACGACAAAGCCATCCTGCTCGGCAACGCCATGTTCGACACCGGCAAAGCGCTCGACCTCGCCTCCATTCCCGATCGCCTGCGCGCCCCCGCCAACGGCGGCAGCTACATCGTCCAGGCGCGCGGAGCCTTGGACGATAATTTCCGCGAAACCCTGCGCAACGCAAACGCCACGATCGTTTCCTACATCCCCAACAACGCCTATCTCGTCCGCGTCTCCGATTCCGGCGCGCAACAACTTTCCGCCAACCCCCAAACCCAAAGCGTCCTCGCGTATCAGCCCTACTACAAACTCGACCCGTCCCTCCTGCAACTCGCGATGACCGATACCTCCGCGACCCCGCCCAACGGCGTTAAACTCACCGTCTTCCCCGACGCCATTCAAGCCACCCGCACCGCCCTCGACCAAATGGGCGCCATCGTCGTCGGCCAAGACCAATCGCCCTTCGGCCCCGTCCTCGCCGTCGAACCCGCGCAAGGAACCCTGTCCGCAGTAGCCAGCCTCCCCGGCGTCCAAGTCGTCGCCGCCCTGCATCGCCGCGTCCACGCAAACGATCTGGTCCGCCCGACCCTCGGCGCCGCAACCGATAATTTCACCACCACCAATTACCTCGGCCTAAGCGGCAACGGCGTCCTCCTCAACATCAATGACGACGGCGTGGACGCCACCCATCCCGATCTCACCGGTCGCCTCACCAGCGATAATCCGGGGAATCTCGTGGACACCTCCGGCCACGGCACGCACGTCGCCGGCACAATCATGGGCAGCGGCACCGAATCCACCACCGTCTCACCCGTCCCGCCCGGTTCCGCCACCAACAACGCCCCCAACGCAAGTCCATTAGTTTTCCGCGGCCTCGCCCCCAGCGCCGACGCCTTCGTCATCTCATTCCTCGAACCCGATTCGTACATGCAGGAAACCGCCGCCCGCACCAACGCCTTCATCTCCAACAACAGTTGGAACTACACCGGTGACGCCGGCTACGACATCGCCGCCGCCAGCTACGACGCCGCCGTCCGCGACGCCTTGCCCGAAGTCACCGGTTCGCAGCCCATCCTCTACGTCTTCTCCGCCGGCAACGACGGCGGCGCGGCCACCGACGGAACCGCTGGTGATGCCGACACCATCCTTTCTCCCGCGACCGCCAAAAACGTGATCACCGTCGGCGCCGTCGAGCAGTTGCGCAACATCACCAATGACGCCGTGGTGGATGGCATGACGAATTTCCCGTTCCAGGCAGACACCGACAGCAGCGATCAAGTCGCGGATTTTTCGAGCCGCGGCAACGTCGGCGTGTCGGTCGAAGGCACGGCGGGCCGTTTCAAACCCGACCTCGTCGCCCCCGGCACTTACGTGATCTCCGACCGCTCGCAGCAATGGGATCAGCAAGCCTATTACAATCCCACCAACGACACCCAAACTTTTCTGCCCAACCGCAACGTCACCACCAACCTATTGGATTTGCTGCCGCCCATTTTCATCGAGGACAACGACGTGCGCATCGAGGTCATCATCTCGACCAACCGCTTTTCGCCGAACCCGATGCCGCCCATTCCCATCTACGCCGTCATCAACAGCACCGTCGTCAATCCCACCACGAATGATTTCGTCGGGACCAACGCCGTAGTATTTCCCACCAACGGCCTTGCGCTCGTGCCCTTCGATTCCTTGCGCGTCGGCATCGGCAACCTGACCAATCCACCCATCAATTATGATGTGACTATCCATGTCTTCTCGACGAACGACACCGGATTCTTCATCGCCTTGAGCAACTTGAATAATTCGTTCGGCTCGAACAGCCCGGTTTATTATCGCTACGAATCCGGCACCAGCATGGCGGCGGCGGGCGTGTCCGGCATGCTCGCGTGCATGCAGGAATTCTTCAACACGCATTCTTTGAGTTACAGCCCGGCATTGATGAAGGCGCTATTGATCAACGGCGCGAATCCGCTCGACGATTACGATTTGCAAGTGAACACCGGCCTGAACTCGCAAGGCTGGGGCGTGCCGAGCCTGACAAATACCTTGCCACCCCCCTTCGCGAACTTCACCGCCGCGAACCGGAACACCATGCCCGTCTTGTTCATTGACCAGAACCTTACAAACGTCATCGCGACCGGCCAGAGCAATTCCTATAACATCACGGTCACGCCCGACGGGCAGAACCAGGATTTGCGCATCACTTTGGTTTGGACCGACCCGCCCGGCAACCCCGTCGCCGGCACGAAACTGGTGAATGACCTCGACCTGATCGTGCGCGACAGCCAAAGCAATTATTATTACGGCAACGATATTCCCGCCGGCAGTATTTATAATGAATTAGGCGACACCAACTCGCCGATTGCCGATTCGGTGAACAACGTCGAGAACGTGTTCCTGCAAGAACCGGTGGATACGAACTTCACCATCACCGTGCTCGGCCGCCGCGTGAATGTAAATGCCGTGACCGCCAACAACACCAGCGTCGTGCAGGATTATGCGCTCGTGATTTCCAGCGTGGCCACCCCGGGCCAGCCGCTGGTGGCCAGCCCCTTCACCAACTTCGTTGCGGTGGCGACGCCCGTGACCATTCCCACCGCCGATGAGGTGACGAACGTGATCATCGCCACCAATGGTGTGCCGCTCTTCAACCAGCGCGTCGGCGCCAATTCGCAATTCTCCGGCAGCACCAACGGCACGCTCGCGCAATGGAATTTTTATGTCTATACCAACACCGCCATAACGGACCCGACCTTGACCAATGCCGCGTCATTCACAAATCTGGCCTTCGTCACATTCTCACCACCAAGCCTCGGCGTGCCGCGCATGGAAGCCTCCGGCGAATTGGTTTCGCCCGATCCTGGAGTCACGCGCTATGCGGGCGCCGATGTGGATTTGTATGTCTCAACCAACTCGGGATTGACGAACCTCAATCCGGCGGCGCTGGCGACCGCGCTCGTTTCCACGTCGCGCACGGGAACGGAAAAAGTTTTGATCACCGATGCGCCCTCCCGGGTTTATTACATCGGCGTGAAGTCCGAAGACCAGCAGGGCGCGCAATTTGATCTGCTCGCCACCGCGGTCAATGAGCCTTTCGATCAAACCGATGGCAATGGCAATACCATCGTGACCATGCTCACGCCGTTCCCGGTCGTTATCCCGCCGGGCGGACCCTCCAACCCGAATCACGCGCTCATCCTCGGCGTCACCACTTCCACGCAGTTGATCCGAAAAGTTCTGGTGACGAATGAAGTGACGCACCAGGAATTCGGCGACTTGATCGGCACGCTCACGCATGAGGATGCCAAACCTGTGAGCGCCGTCCTGAACAACCATTCGTTCTTTCTCAACACGACCGACCAGACCAACACGTTTGTGTATGACGACAGCGGCGAAAACGAAATACCCGGTTCGCGGACCAGTGACGGCCCGGGCACGTTGCGCAACTTCACCGGCGATACCGCGTCGGATGGCATCTGGCGTTTTGTGATGGTCAACGACAGTTCCCTCACGGACACCGGCGCGGTGTTGAATTTCGTCATCACGCTCGAACCGCAGCCGCCGCTCAATGGCTTCACCATCAAGATTCCGGCTGAATCGTTCTTTTACGATTTCGTGGATGTGCCCGCGGACGCCACGAACCTGACCATCACCGTCGCGCAGCAGGGCACGAGCGACTCTGTGGACTTGTATGTTCGTGAAGGAGATTTCCCGACGCAATCCATTTTCGATTTCTTCACGGCGATCAATTCTCCCGGCGGCTCGCTGACGATCAGTAAATTCTCCAATCCACCGCTCAATGCGGACCGATATTTCTTCGGCATCTTCAACCCGAACCCTGAACCGGTTACCCTGGTGGTCACCGTTCAGCTAGGGATTTCACTGGCGGCTGCGGGGCCGGCCACTTTCACGTCTCGAGGCAACGAACCGCTTCTGGATGATGCCGTCACTTACTCGACGAATTTCGTAAATGCCAATAGCGACGTGGTCAGCACGGAAGTCGGTGTGCGCATCGAACATCCCCGGGAATCGGACCTCGTGCTGACCTTGATCAGCCCGCAGGGCACGCGCGTGTTGCTGGCGGAAAATCGCGGCGGCCTCGACACCAACGGTTATGGATCGGGTATGAATGTTACGAATGTTTTCCCCGTCACCGCCAATGGCGATAACTCGGCCTCGACCAATACCATTGGCCTGACCAACGACGCCGGCACATTGTTGATCAACTATGACTTCTTCCAACTGGCGGATGACCTGCGGGTCTTCTATGACGGAAACCAGATTTACGACTCCGGCTTGATTGCTGGCAGCGGAAATATTTCCGTGGATTTTGGTCCGGGCAATTCCACCAACATCGAGATCATCATGAACCAGCCGGGCACGAACCCGGACACGAACGGTGACAAATGGACTTACACCGCCTCGATCGTGACGAAGAACGTGACCTACGCCGTCTTCAGCGAAGACACGAACCTGGCCACGATACCGATCAAGTTCGCCCTGCCGCCTTTTGGCAACGCGTCCGCCGGCATCGGCGGTTCCAATGTGTTGACAAGCAGTTTTGAAGGCGTCGCCGCCGGGCCGTACCTCGATCAGTCAACCGTGGATGGCTGGACGGTTCATAGCAATCAAGTTCCTCTGGCAGCCAGCAATGCAGTGCGGGTCGTCACCGTGCCTCAGTTTGCAGCTTCTGAAAACAATACGATCTCCGGAAGCAATGTGGTTGCTTTGCACGCCGGATCCATCAGTCGCGTACTGCCTACGATTGCCGGCCGCAATTACACGCTGACTTTTGAAAATCACGGGCGTCCATCATTGGCTCCTGTTAGTTGGTACAAGGCTGAAGGAAATGGCTTCGACAGCGCTACGGGCAATAATCAGGGTATGTTGGAAAACGGCGCTATTGCAACTGCGGCTGGCGAAGTGGGTGAGGCATTCAGCTTTAATGGAACCAGTCAATTCTTGCTGGTTCCCGATTCGCACACTCTCGAGTTCACGGGCCCCATGACATTGGAAGCTTGGATATTTCCAACCGACATCAGTAGCTCCCATTCCATTATGTCCAAGTTTGATGCTATTGACATGAGTCAAACGGCATATATCCTGCAAATGGAAGCCGGAGGCTTGGTGTTCTTTTCACTGAATCCAGTTGGTAATGACCAAACCCAAGCCTATGGGTTGGCCGAATCATCTATTGGAGTGCCGATCAATCAATGGTCACACGTGGCCGGAACCTATGATGGAACCAATCTGGATGTCTATATAAACGGCCTTCTGGAAGGCACCGTGCCTTACTCAGCCGGCATCTTCCCCGGGTCAGATAACTTGGGAATCGGCGCTAATCTGGGCGGTGAAACGGTTCCGAATTTAAACGGTGGAAATGTTAACCTCTTCAAGGGCTTGATAGACGAAGCGTCACTCTATGGCGCTGATCTTTCGGTCGTTGAAATTCAAGATATCTATGCCGCGGGCAGCGCCGGCAAATGCCTGTCGGATGGCTGCATCGTCAGCGCGACCGTTATGCTGGGCAGCGCGCCGCATGAAATATCGGGCATTGATAAATGGGAGATCAATAGCTTCACCTTCACCGCGCCGAGCAATAATATGGTGTTGACCATCACCCCGGACACCAACTTCGACGGCTCCATCGAGGACGGCATGCTTTTGGATTCGTTCAAGCTGGTGCAGAATCCGACGGCCAATCCCACAAATTATTTCCTGCCGGAGGAATCCCTCGACAAGCTCAAGGGCGAGTCGGCATTTGGTAACTGGCGTTTGGAAGTCCTGGATAACCGTGCTGGCGCGACCAATCCTGCGCCTTCGCTCGTAAGCTGGCAGTTGAGCTTGCAAGTCTCCGACAAGCTGCCGGAATCCATCCCGCTTCAACATGCGTTGCCGCAGACCAACACCGTGGGTGGCAAAGGCATCGTCTATTACTCTGTGGCCGTGCCGTTGTGGGCGAAGTTTGCCACCAACCAATTTAGTGTCGTCAGTGGTGGGCCGCTTAATCTGTATTATAGCTCGCTTGCGCCGCCCACGGGCACGAACGTCGGAGACGTGACCCTCTTCTCCAGCGTGAACGGCAGCAACGTCGTGACGCTTTCCACCACCAACGGTTCGCCGCTATTGCAACCGGGCCAGACGTATTACCTCGGTGTGCAAAATCCCAATGCCGCCCCGGCCTCCTTCATCATCGAAGTGGATTTCGACATCACCACCTTGAGCAATGCCGTGCCGGTGGCCAGCATGATCGCGCCGACGGACGTCCCGCAATACTTCCAGTTCGACGTGCTCAGCAACTCCATCGTGGCGGCCTTCCAGGTCCTCAATCCTGTCGGCAACCTCGAAATGCTCGTCAAGAAAGGTCCGCCATTGCCGGTCAATACCGACTTCGATTACGCGGCCACCGCCTCGCCGTATCTCGTCACGGTGATCAGCAATTCGCTGCCCGTGCCCGTCGGCCCCGGCCGCTGGTATATCGGCATCTTCAACACCGGCACGGGCCCCGCTACCTACAGCGTCGAAGCCTCGCAATCCGGCCCGCCGACGATCATCACCTTGACCAACGACGAGCGCTTCACCAACGTCGCGTCGCCTGGGCCCGCCTTGTCCACGTTCTATCAATTCTCCATCACCAATACCAACTCGGCGGCGCTGTTTGAATTGTATGGCCTCAGTGGCAACGTGGATCTCACGCTGCAACGCGGAGCCTTGCCCTACACCACGCCGTTTTTCGCCTTCAGCGGCAACGCCGGCCGGACGAACGAACAGATCGTCATCCGCACGAATGAGCTTGGCACGAACATCAACGGCACTTGGTTCCTCGGCGTGCCTAATGACACCGCCGGCAACGTGACCTACACCATCCACGCCGTCGTGACCGGAACCAATGGCATCCTGCCCTCACAAGTGCCCATCACGCCCACCATTATGGTGCCACCTGTCGGCTCCCCATTGGGCCCGACCCTTACCATCCCGACCGTGCAAGGCGAGATGTACGAAATCGATTCCGCGCCAACGCCCATTGGCCCGTGGATGGAGATTGCCATCATCACCGCCAGCGGTGAAACCACCATCTTCACCGCCCCGCCACCCACCGGCAGCAGCACCTTCTATCGCGTGATCCAAATACCATCACCGTGACGCGGCGGTAGTTTGATTCACATGGGCGCAGCTTGGTTTCTGTCGCGTCTCAGTTTCTTGCAACCCGGAGAGTTGCTGGATATTAGCCGGGCGGTTGAGGCGCGCGTAGCCACGATACCCCCGGAACACCGAGCCCATTATTCTTTGCGTCCTGAAAGAACGCCGGAACTTGTTATGGCGTGGTAAGGCGGAACTGCCGCTCCGTCGAGTCCCGCAGAGACAACCGATAATCCGGCGCATGGTACGGCGGAGCTGCTCCGCCATCCGAAGTCCCGCAGGGACGACCGACCTTAGCCCAGCCATTTATGGCTGGGTTTGCATCCGTTCCAAACCAAGTCCCGCAGGGACGAAAGAAATTCTGCAACCACTCTGCCATCGCCCATAAAAATCAATTATAACCTCCAAAGCCTGCCAGCATCGTGACCAGCTACGGCAACCTTACCCGATAATAACGATTCAAAGTGGCAGCGCTATTAGTAGTCGAAAACGAAGCCGTTCCATTCGCCGCCACCTTGTTCGTTGCGACCGATGTCCACGTCACCGGCTGCGCGAGGTTCGTCGCCGTCTGAAGAATATAAGTGGCTCCCACCGCGCCATTGAGTTGCAGTTGCAATACACCCGGACCCGCGACCAACGCACTCAACGGAGAAAGTCCCACCGGCAAATTCACGCTATTCGTCGTGCTGCCATACGGGCTTGTGACGATCAGGTCATAAACTCCCGCGTTGGTGATCGTAAGATTGGTGAGCACCAATGTGGACGAAGTGAAAATTTCGCGGATGCGATTATTTCCCTTGTCCGCGAAATAAATGCTGTCCTTCGAATCCACGATCAAACCGCTGGGCGAACTGAGAACCGCATTCGTAGGCGAACCACCATCCCCCGAGAAACTTCCCGCGCCCTTGCCTCCGACAGTCGTGATGATCCCATTCGTATTCACCACGCGGATGCGCCCATTACCCGTATCCGCGATAAAAATATTGCCAAAGCTATCCAAGGCCACCCCCGTCGGAGATGAAAGCACGGCATTCGTAGCCTGTCCACCGTCACCGGAGAACGCTCCGGAACCTTTTCCCGCGATCGTCGTGACAATTCCATTGGTATCCACCACGCGAATGCGGCCATTCGCGGTATCAGCAATAAAAAGATTGCCATGTGCATCCACCGCCAGGGCGCCCGGCGAAGACAAGCCAGCATTGGTCGCCGCGCCGCCGTCGCCGGAAAAAGTTCTGCTCTTCGCCATGCTTCCCGCGATAGTTGTGATGATCCCATTCGCATCCACCTTGCGAATCGTGCCGTGAGTCGTATCCGCTATGAGCAGATTCCCTGACGCGTCCAACGCCACGGCCTGTGGCCCTGAAAGTCCCGCTTTAACGGCAGGCCCGCCGTCGCCAAGCGTGGCAGTATTGGTTCCAGCAAAGGTTGTAATGATGCCATTGGTATCCACCTTGCGGACGCGATTATTGGCGGTGTCAGCAATGTAAATATTTCCGATCGCATCAACCGTCACCCCACTCGGCTGCGACAAATTAGCGATCACCGCCGGACCACCGTCTCCGCCGAAGGTAATAAAGGAATTGTTGGTTCCGGCCACCGTCGTGATGATTCCATCGGTCCCAATTTTGCGAATGCGACTGTCTTGCGTATCCGCGATATAGAAATTGCCTGCTAAATCTGAGGCCAATCCCATTGGGGCACTCAAAGCGGAATTGGTCGCCGCGACGCCATCGGTCACAGTCGCGGAACCATTCCCCGCGATAGTTTTAATAAAATTATTGGGCACATTCGTTCCATGTATTTGCCATTGATAAATAAACGGCCCAGGACCTGAAACCGTCGCGGTAAGGGTCAGGCTATTGCTCAATATGCCCACCGGATTAGCCGGAGTCAGCGTAACCACCGGTGGAAAACTAAGAACAACGAAAGCGACCGTTGAAGTCACGGTATTATAATCAATCGAATCCACCGGTGTGAAAACAGCCGACAATATATTCGTGCCGGGCGAAAGCACCACCCCAGCCCCCGGATTGTAGCTGAATGAACCAGCCACATCCGCAGACGCGTCGAGTTGGTTCGTATCAAGCGCAGCCCCATATTCAACCGTCGCAGGCGTGGGCCACGTGATGTTGGGCGTCAACTTGTTTGCGGGCAGGAATGTCGCGAGACGAATAGTATTATTGTCACTATCCGCGACGTACAAATTCCCGTTCGCATCAATGGCAACAGCGTTGACATCAGAGAAAAGTGTCTCGTTATTGAGGCCGTCCGCGCTGCCATAAGCGCCGGGCAAACCACCAATCGTCATCGAAACCCAATTCGTACCCACCGGCGACAACTTCCGGATCGTATAATTTCCGCTATCGGTAATATACAAGTTCGTTTGCATATCCACCGCGATCCCCATCGGATGGAAAAAGAGCGCCGCATTATTCGTCCCGTCCACAATGCCCGAAATTCCCGGCTGTCCCGCAATCGTGGTGGAAATCCAGGCACTGTTGCTCAGCGTGAGTTCGCGAATCGTATTATTATCAGTGTCCGCGATGTAAAGATTGGTGCGCGTATCCGCCGCGATTCCCGTAGGAAAACTGAAACGAATATTCGCGCTGACGCCGTCGTTCGTGCCCGTAGTCAGCATGGCCGGACCGGCGATGGTACTTGGCGAATAAGAGCCATTGAACAAGGCGAGCTTGACGATGGCGGTTCCTTCGGTGTCCGAAATATACACATTGCTGCTCGTATCCAATGCAATTCCCTGTGGAGTATCCAGGGACGATGGCGGGTTGCCTGTTAAAGTCAAATTGCCCCCAATCGTTTTGGCGACGTAATTAGTGCCAGTCAAAGTCAGCTTGCGCACCGAAGTTTCGTCCGCAACATAAACATTCGACGCCGCATCCGCGGCCACCGTCCAGGGAAGAACAAACGTCGTAGATTGATTGGTGCCGTTGGCCGCGATTCCGCGGAATGGTTTTCCGGCAATCGTGCTGGAGTTCCAATTCGTACCGTCAAAAGACAACTTGCGCACAGTGCTTGCAAGGCTGTCCGCCACATAAATATTTGTGCCGCCGTCCACGGCAATCCCCGTCGGTCGGTCAAATTGAACGCTGCCATTCGCTCCATCCGCGATGCCGATTGAACCAGCCTGCCCGGCAATCGTGCTCGAAATCCAATTCGTGCCCGCCGGTGTCAATTCGCGGATCGTGCAGTTGAGCGTGTCCGCAATGACAAGATTGTTTTGGGCATCCAGAATGATTCCCTGCGGACGAAAGAACAACGCGTTGGTATTCGTTCCATCCGTGCTTCCAACAATGCGGGGAACGCCCGCTATCGTGCTCGAAATCCAATTCGTTCCGACCGGCGAAAGCTCGCGGATGGCATCATTGAATTCATCCGCGACAAAAAGATTGGTCTGCGCATCCACCGTAATTCCATAAGGCACGGATAATTGGATGCTGCCATTCGTCCCGTCATTACTGCCAGAAGAAGTGCCCGTGAGAAGATTTTTTATCCAATTCGTGCCGCTCGGCACAAGCTGATAGATGCCATCTGTCGAAGAATCGGCCACATAAATATCCCCACTGTTATCCAGCCCAATGCCAAGCAAACTGGAGAACCCAGTGGCCAGCGTGGTGCATATAAAGTTAGTGCCGTCCGTGGTGAGCTTTCGCACTGCCCTGCCGTCAGAGATATAAATATTCCCCATCGCGTCGCTGGTCAGTCCACCAATGGATTGAAACCGTATCATGCCATTCGTCCCATCCACCGAACCGAACGAAATCAGTGAACCCGCGACGGTGCTCACTACCCAATTCGTTCCCGACAGGGTCAACTTGCGCAGCACAAGATTATGATTATCTCCCACATAAATATTCCCGGAAGGGTCAACCGCAATCGCATCCGGCTCAAAAAATAATGCGCCACTGCCAATGCCGTCGTTCGTGCCGATGACTCCGGGCAGGCCCGCAATGGTGCTCGAAACCCAATTCGTGCCGTTGCGCATCAACTCACGAATAGTCGAGTCGAAAGTGTTAGCGATATAAATATTTCCCTGCGCATCTTTGGCGATTCCTGATGGCCGGTTAAAATGAGCGCCATTATTGGTTCCGTCCACCGAACCGGCTATTGCCGTGCCGGCAATCGTGGTCCAAATGTAGCTGGGTTCAATGTGATAAGTATATCCCTGAAGCAGCATTGAGCTTTTGCCGTCAACATTGCTGACCGTAACGCTCACCGGGCCAAAATATGCCGGAGGAGTAATGACCGTGAGTGCGTTGCTGTTCACGCTGACGGACAAGGCAGCGCTGCTGCCAAAACTTACCGTCGTGCCCGGCTGAAAACCAGTTCCAGTGATGGTGACAATGGCCCCGCCGTTCGTTGGCCCAAAGTTCGGAACGATTTGGCTAATCATCGGCGGCGGCACTGGATCGGCTGCGGCGTTCAATGCGAGCGATAGGATTGCCAGAAGCGAAAGAACCTGCAAAAAGCGAATTTGAAGTCTCCCTGCGTTTCCACCTTGAATGAATAATTTCATAAATATGCGGCGCGGACTGATTCCTGTATTCAAAGATGCGTTTCGCCACAGCCGTTCATTTGCGCGAGACGTTTCCCTGTATTATGTCGGATAATTTTTCGTAAATCAGAATGGCCTTGTCAATAATTTCCGGTTTTTTCGCATTGCCCTTTGCATCCGCCGCGCTCTCGGTTAGATTTAGCGATTGTTCAATCAACAAATTTGGCTGAAATGGCACAAGGTTTCATAAAAATCGGCGGCGCGCGGGAGCACAATCTCAAGAACCTCACCCTCACGATTCCGCGCGATCAGCTCGTGGTGATCACCGGCTTGAGCGGCTCAGGAAAATCTTCGCTCGCCTTCGACACGATTTATGCGGAAGGCCAGCGCAAATACGTCGAATCGCTTTCGGCTTACGCCCGCCAGTTCCTCGACCAAATGCAAAAACCCGAGGTGGATTTCATCGAGGGTTTGTCACCGGCGATTGCCATCGAACAACGCAGTTCCGGCACGAGCCCGCGCTCGATCATCGCCACCACCACGGAGATTTACGATTATCTTCGTCTCCTGTTCGCGCACATCGGCCAGGCGCATTGCCCGATCAGCGGCGTGCCCATCGTGGCGCAAACCACGAGCGATATCGTGGACAGAATTCTCGCGCTGCCGCCCAAGACGCGCGTGATGCTGCTCGCCCCGGTCGTGCGCGAACAAAAGGGAGAATTTCGTGACGTCGTCGAACGGCTCGGCCGCGAAGGCTTTGTCCGCGCGCGCGTGGATGGCGAATTGGTCGAGCTTGCCAACAACGTCCGCGTGAAGCTCGATCCCAAGCAGAAACACACCATCGAAGCCGTCGTGGATCGCCTCGTCATTGACGACAAAATCCGCGTGCGTCTTAGCGACTCCGTGGAAACGTCGCTACGCTGGGGAGAAGGGCGCTTGGTCGCGTTGCATCAGCCGGGCGGGACTGAGCCCTCCAATACTTGGACCGAGACGCTTCATTCCAATCGCAATTATAGTCCCGCCACCGGCCTCAGCTACGAACCGCTGACGCCCAAACATTTTTCGTTTAATTCACCTGCCGGTGCGTGTCCCGTTTGTCACGGCCTTGGCCAGAAACTGGTGTTCGACGAAGGCCTCGTCGTGCCCGATCCGGAGAAATCACTTGAGCAAGGCGCCGTGTTGCCGTGGCGTCGCGGCGGCAAGCGCATGGTTGTTTATTATAAAAGTCTTTTGCGCGGACTCGCGGAACATTACCAGCAGAATCTGGAGACGCCTTACAAATCGTTACCCGATGATTTCAAGCGCGTGCTCATGTGGGGTTCCGGCGAAACCGAAGTCGGTTTTTATTTTTCGCGCGCGGGCAAGGTCAGCAAAATATCGCGCCCGTTTGAAGGCGTGGTTCCCAACCTTGAGCGCCTCTATCAGGAAAGCGAAAGCGAATTCACCCGCAACCGCCTCAAGAGTTTTATGAGCCCGCAATTCTGCGACGCTTGCGGCGGCCAGCGGCTCAAGCCCGAAGTACTTGCGGTGACGATTGGCGATGCCACTGTGCCCGAGGAATATAAAATTCCCAAATCAAAACCGCCAAATGTTCCCGGCCTTTCCATCATGGAAACGTGTTCGCTTTCGATCACGGCGGCAGACGAATTTTTTGCCGGACTCAAGCTCAGCGAGTTTCAGCAAAAGATCGCCAATGAGATTATCCGCGAAATCCGCGCACGCCTTGGCTTCCTGAAAAATGTCGGCCTCGGTTACCTCACCTTGAATCGCGAGAGTGGCACGTTGAGCGGTGGCGAAGCTCAACGCATTCGGCTCGCGACCCAGATCGGCGCGGGCCTGGTGGGCGTGCTTTATATTTTGGACGAGCCGAGCATCGGTCTGCATCAGCGCGACAACGAACGCCTTTTGAAAACGCTCGAAGGCCTGCGAAATCTGGGCAATTCGGTCCTCGTCGTTGAACATGACGAAGACACCATCCGCCGCGCCGATTACATTTTGGATCTCGGTCCCGGCGCGGGCGTGCGCGGCGGCGAAGTCGTGGCTGCGGGCACACTCACGGAAGTTTTGGCGACACCGCGTTCGCTCACCGCGAAATATCTGACGGGAGAATTAAGCGTCGCCGTGCCGAAAAAACGCCTCAAGCCCACCGAAGAGCGTGGCTGGCTGGAAGTCCTCGGCGCGCGCGAAAATAATCTGCGAAACATTGACGCCCGCATTCCGCTTGGAACGATGACGTGCGTGACCGGCGTGAGTGGTTCAGGCAAGAGCACGCTGGTGGACGATATTTTGCGGCGCGCCTTGTTCCGAAAATTTCATGGCTCGAAAGAACGCCCGGGTTTGCATCGCGAACTGCGCGGCTTTGAAAATTTGGACAAGGTTATCGTCATTGACCAGACGCCGATTGGCCGCACGCCGCGCAGCAATCCCGCGACTTACACCGGCATGTTCAATCACATCCGTGATCTGTTTGCGAAATTGCCCGCCGCGCGCATCCGTGGCTACGAAGCCGGCCGTTTCAGTTTCAACGTGAAAGGCGGACGTTGCGAGAAGTGCCAGGGCGATGGGTTGATCAAAATCGAAATGCATTTTTTGCCACCGGTGTATGTGACATGCGAGGCGTGCAATGGCCGCCGTTACAATCGCGAGACTCTGGAGATCAGTTACAAGGGCATGAACATCGCCGACGTGCTCGACATGACCGTGGACGAAGCGGTGAATTTTTTCCGCGCGGTGCCGCAGATTTATGATCCGTGCCTGACGCTCGCGGACGTGGGGCTCGGCTACATCGGCGTTGGCCAGGCGGCCACGACCTTGAGCGGCGGCGAAGCGCAACGCATCAAACTCGCGGCGGAACTTACGCGAAAAGCCACGGGCCGCACGCTCTACATTCTCGACGAGCCTACGACCGGCCTGCATTTTCACGACGTCGCGAAATTGCTCGAAGTCTTGTTCAAATTGCGCGCGTCAGGAAACACGCTCCTGGTCATCGAGCATAATTTGGAAGTGATCAAGACCGCTGATTGGGTCATTGACCTGGGACCGGAAGGCGGCGCGGGCGGCGGGCGCATCGTGGCGCAAGGCACGCCCGAGGACGTGGCGCGTTGCGCGGAAAGTTATACTGGCCAATATTTGAGTCGTATGTTGCCGGGGATTGTTGGATAAATATTTTGTGAAGCCGGATTTCCATAACTTCAAATTCACGCGCCCGGCCGGCGAATTTTTTTCGCCGATGGCCATGCGTCTGCTCGTGATATTATTTATCGCGCTGGCCAGCCTTCCCGCGGTGGCCGCAAGTTCAACTGAAAAACGCGCATGGGAAGCGGACCTGAAACATTTTGAAGACGCCAAGTCGCCATTGCTGTGGGCGATGGTCGAGACAAATTTTTCGCAGTTCATCAAAAAATTTCCCGACTCGGAACATTACGCGGACGCAGTGGTATTTGAATCGCGCGCGCTTTATGAACAAGGCAAATACGACGCCGTGATCTCGTTGCTGTCCTCGCAAACCAATCGCGGAAGCGGGGTAGCCGACCAGTTTGATTATTGGACGGCCAAGTCCTACGCGAAGAAACAAAATTATCAGCAGTCGGCGGACACCTTCGCAAGGCTCGTGCGGGAAAATCCGAATTCACCGCTTCGGCTCGAGGCGATTTTTCGCGAGGCCGAGGCACACGCAAAACTGGAATCCTGGCCGAAGGTGATCGAAGAACTGCGTGAGCCGTCCAGCTTGTTTCAACAATTTGCCCGCACGAACCAGAGCGACGAATTAGTCGTGAGCGGATTATTGCTGTTGAGCGAAGCCGAGCTGGCGCAAAAAGATTACGCCGCCGCCGGCAAAACTTTGCAGGGTATCGCCACGGAACATTTGCGGCCGGAGCTGGAATGGGAGCGGCAATTTCTTTTGTGCCGCGTGCAGATGGCCGATGGCCAGGCGCAAGCGGCGCTGGAAGCGAGCACAAATTTGCTGATGGTGGCGGAGGCGGCCAACCGGCCCGAACTCAAAGCCAAGAGTTTTTTCCTGCAAGGCCAGATCCATGAGCAACTCGACGACATGCCGTCCGCCGTGCGCAGTTACGAAATCAATTTGACGAATGATCTGCCCGCGGTACGGCGACAGGCGCTGTTGCGGATCGTAGACTTGAACCTGCGCCAAAACCAGACGGCGGATGCCGCGCAAAAACTCAGTGATTTTTTGAAAGACAATCCCAAGACCGCGGATTTTGAACTGCTGGTGCTCGGTGAATTGCGGTTGAAGGAATATTTTCAGCCGACCAATAACGCGAGTGTCATAAATCCGTTGCAATCCGCCGAAACAAATTTTGAAACCATCATTCGAAATTTTCCCAATAGTGAATATTTAGGGAAAGCCGAGTTGAATCTCGCTTGGTGTTTGGATGCCCAGGGCCGCACCGCGGAAAGCCAGGCGGCGTTCGGACGCGCGGGTGATTTGCTGCCATTTTCCGAGGATCAGGCCGTCGCGCGGTTCAAGCTCGCGGACACGCTCTATCAGCAAAAAGATTTTTCCGGCGCCGTGGCGAACTATCGCCTGGTGATTGAGAAATACGATTCGCTTCCCGCCGTCAAAAACGAATTGTTCGAGCCCGCGCTTTATCAAATGGTGCAGGCGAGTCTTTCGCAGAGCAATCTCGCCGTCGCGACCGAGGCGATGAATAAAATGCTCGAGTTATTTCCCAACGGCTCGCTTGCGGACGACAGCCTTCTGCTGGTGGGCCAGGCCGAGACACCGGCCAAGGCGCGCGAACTTTTTTCCCGCTTCCTCACGCAATATCCCAACTCCGATTTGCTGCCCGAAATGAAACTTGCCATGGCCCGCACTTATGAATCCGAAGCCAACTGGATGGAGGCGATCAACCTGTACGACAAGTGGGTGCAGACTTACACGAACGATCCGGCGCTGCCGCGCGCGGAATTTTCCCGGGCGTCGGCAAATTATCGCGCGGCACTGGCCGCGAATACGCCCGAGACGAATGCGTTTTATTTATTCACGAGTTTCGTGACGCAGTTTGCGACTAACCCTGTGGCCTTGAGCAATGATCTGCCGGCGCGCGCGCAGCATTGGGTCGGTGATTATTACTGGCGGCAGGAGGATTTTCAAAAAGCGGAATTGAGCTACAAGGAAATCTTCAGCGATTGGCCGAAGTCCAGCCTCGCGCTCGAGGCGCGCATGATGGCCGGACGCGCCGCGCTGGCCAACCAGAGTCCACAAGCGGCGATTTCCTATTTCACAAACCTCATCAGCCTGTCGAATTGCCCGCCCACCGTCATCGCGCAGGCCTTGTTCGCGAGTGGTGATGCCGCGCTGGCGCTGCCTCCGGCAACCACTCCCGGGAAATACCAGAACGCCATTTATTTTTTCCGCCTGGTCGTGGACACTTATACGAACACCCCGATCGCTATTCGCGCATGGGGTCGGTTGGGTGATTGTTATTTCGCGCTGCCGGAAAATCAGATGTCGCAATACGAAACCGCCAGCAACGCCTTCACGCTTATCATCAACGCGAACGCCGCGCTGGCGGACGCCACCACGCGCAGCATGGCGGAAATCCGGCTCGGGCAAACCTTGGAAGCAATGTCGCGCCTGCCCGGAGCCGCCGATCCCAAGGGACTGACCTTGCAGGCATTGAAACATTTTATGAACGTGCTTTACGGGAGCAATTTGCGGGACACCGAACAAGCCGATTTGATTTGGGTGAAAGAAGCGGGGCTGGATGCCGGCAAACTTGCCGAAGACCTGGGCGAGAACGCGCAAGCGGTACAATTTTATGAGCGATTGATTTCCATCGCGCCGCCGTTGCGGGCGACACTCGAGAAAAAAATCGCGAAGTTGCAGGAAAGCCAAAGTGCATCCGCAAAGAATTGATTTGGATCAGCAAATTATTTTAAAAAAGATTTTCCGCAGTTTGACACGAAAGTTTAAAGCGGTTAGAATTCATCCAGAGAGTCAAACATGAGCGCAGCCACTCCAACCGAATCAGTCATTAACCTCACAGAAAGTGCGGCCGGACAAATCCGGCATCTGGTCGAAAGTAACTCGGAAAACACCGGAAAACATCTGCGCGTTTATGTGGAGCAGGGCGGCTGCTCGGGCAAGCAATACGGCATGGTCTTCGATGAAAAGCGCCCCGAAGATTTATTTGTGGAAATGCACGGTGTGACCGTGCTGGTGGATCCAGTTAGCGCTGGTCATATCCAGGGCTCCATTCTTGATTTCAACGACGGGCTCAACGCTTCCGGTTTCAAGATCACAAACCCGAATGCCCGTCAAAGTTGCGGTTGCGGAAAATCCTTTGAGGCCTGACCGGGAATTGTCCCGCAGGCTGTACAACGCCGTCTCGTGCGATGCGAGACGGCTTTTTTTGCCCGCTTTTCGAGAAACGCTCGCCGGTTAAAATCAAAAAAATCCCAGCGGAGTTTTAATTGAAATACGCGGCTTCGCTCGAATAGGATTCGAGCGTGAAAACCCTCTCCCTCGTCTCGCTTATCGTTTGCGGCTTTGCCGCCAGCGCATTTTCCAGTGATTTGACCTTGTGGTATTCCCAGCCGGTGGGTTCGGTGGTCAGCACTATATTGACCACGAACCAGGGACAACCGGTGTTAAACATGGGTGGCGGCAAGGCTTCGTCTTTCATCAATGAGGCGCTGCCGATTGGAAATGGCCGTCTTGGCGCGTTGATCGCGGGCGGCACAGCGCGCGAACGGGTCGTGCTCGATGAAGACAGCTTGTGGACCGGCGACGAAAATCCCAGCGGCAATTACGACACGATGGGCGCTTATCAGATGCTCGCGAATCTGATCATTGATTTGCCCAGACACCAGGACGCCCTCGAATATCGCCGTGACCTGGACATCGGCGATGCCGTCGCGCATGTGAGTTACATATCGGGCGGAATAAGATTCACGCGCGAATATTTTTGCAGCCACCCGGACGGCGTAATGATTATCCGACTGATGGCCAACCAGCCCGGCAGTTACACGGGAAGCCTGACCTTGATTGATGGCCACAACGCCAAGGCAACCGTCAGCAGCAACCGGGTCGTGATCACCGGCGCGCTCGACAACGGGCTCAAATACGAGACGCAACTGATCGCGTTGCACGACGGCGGCGCGTTGCGGGCGAACACCACAGGAATCGAATTCAGTAATTGCGATAACCTCACGCTCATTCTCGCGGCGGGAACGGATTACGCCATGGACTATGCGAAGCATTATCGCGGTGAAGACCCGCATCTTCGCGTGACGAAACAAATCAAAGCCGCTGCCAGAAAAAGTTATGAGTCGCTCAAGGACCGCCACGAAAAAGATTTCCATGCGCTCTTCGATCGCGTCGAACTCACTCTGGGCAATTCATCGCCGAACCAAATCGCGATGCCCACCGACCTCCGCAAAGTCCAACCCGCGACAAACTTTGACCCGCAGCTTGAAGAATTACTATTTCAATATGGCCGTTATCTTTTGATTTCCTGTTCGCGCCCGGACGGTTTGCCCGCAAATTTGCAGGGGCTTTGGAATGACAGCAATAATCCGCCGTGGCACTCGGATTATCATGCCAATATCAATATCCAGATGAACTACTGGCTGGCGGAACCGGCGAACCTCTCCGAATGCGCCGAGCCGTTTTTTGATCTGGTCACGAGCCAGCTTGAACCCTGGCGCGCAGCGACGCGGGCCGCAAAGGAGTTCAACACCAGTGACGGCAATCCAGCGCAGTGCGGTTTTGCGATCCGCACTTCGCACAATATTTTTGGCGGCATGGGCTGGCGATGGGACAACACCGCCAACGCCTGGTACTGCTGGCATTTCTGGCAACATTACGCGTTTGATGGAGACAAGAAATTTTTGAAGACTGTGGCTTATCCCGTTTTGAAGGAAACCTGTGAATTTTGGGAAGACCATCTCAAGGCTTTGCCGAATGGACGCTTGGTCGTGCCGAACGCGTGGTCTCCGGAACACGGCCCGACGGAAGATGGGGTGAGTTACAGCCAGGAAATTGTTTGGGACTTGTTCAACCATTATATCGCGGCGGCGGACGCGCTGAATATGGACAAAAATTACCGCGATAAAATTGCCGCGCTGCGTGACAAGTTGGCGACGCCAGGCATCGGCAGTTGGGGCCAGTTGCTGGAATGGATGACCGAGAAACACGATGCGAAAAATCCTGAACTCGATACGCCGAATGATCATCATCGGCATACGTCGCACTTGTTCGCGGTGTACCCGGGTGAACAAATCAATGTGACCAAGACCCCGGCACTTGCGCACGCGGCAAAAGTTTCGCTCGATGCGCGCGGCGATACCGGCGACGTACGCGAGTGGTCCTTCGCCTGGCGCACCGCGTTATATGCACGGTTGCACGACGGCAATGACGCGCATCGCGAATTACAGCAACTGTTTTCGAATCGTAATACGTGTCCGAACCTTTTTGGTCTGCATCCGCCGATGCAAATTGACGGAAACTTTGGCATCACCGCCGGCGTTTGCGAAATGTTGATGCAGTCGCACGAAGGCGAAATCAATTTGCTGCCGGCTCTGCCTGACACATGGCCGGATGGAAGTGTAAGGGGCCTGCGCGCGCGCGATGGATTTGTGGTGGATGTGGCGTGGCGCGGTGGCAAGCTGGCGTTGGCCACAATCCATTCGCTGGAAGGAAATCCCTGCCGTTTGCGCCACGGCAAAACGACTCGTGAATTCAAAATAGAAAAAGGCGGCAGCTTGTGGCTGGACGAAAATCTGAACGAAATCACGAAGTGATCGCGCTCCTCACGGCGCAGGCCTCATAGGATCGTCCATCCATCTTAGAGTGTCGTCCATTGCCTCAAAAAGATGCGGCTGTTAGTTTCGTGGCGACCCCCCAAGGCATTGCCCGGCGGGTCACACAAGACCTTGAGACGTGTTTTGCTTTTTCTATTTGTTTGCGCCAGCGTTTTCTCACCGCTGAAAAATTGTTTTGCCCTCGGTAAGTTCCAATATGTGTCGGACACCAGCAGCGCGGGTGATTTTCCGTTAGTGAAAAAAAGGAGCGCCGCAGACATTTTCGTGGATACGAACGATTTTGTCGGTGTCGCTCGTACCGCGAATGATTTGCGGCAGGATGTAACCCGCGTCACGGGCATCGCTCCTAAAATAATTTCCGCCCGGGACAAGGCGGGAAGAAATGTGGTCATTATCGGCACGCTCGGCAAAAACGGAATCATTGACCAGCTTGTCCGTGAAGGAAAACTGGATGTGACACAAATTTCCGGCAAATGGGAGTCGTTCCTGATTCAGGTGATACCCAATCCTCTGCCGCACGTCGCGAGCGCGCTAGTGATTGCCGGAAGCGACAAGCGCGGGGCGATTTACGGCATTTATGATCTCTCGCAACAGATGGGAGTTTCGCCTTGGTATTATTGGGCGGACGTGACGGCGAGGCATCGCGCCGAATTGTTTGTGAAGGCGGGACGTTACGCGCATGGCCCGCCATCCGTGAAGTATCGCGGAATTTTTCTGAACGACGAAGCGCCGGATTTAAGTAATTGGGTGCGGGAAAAATACGGCAGCTTGAAAGGAATGGACGGCGACCCGGCGAATTATGGACACGCATTTTACACTAATGTGTTCGAGCTGATTTTGCGGCTGAAGGGAAATTATTTGTGGCCGGCGATGTGGAACAACGCTTTCAACGAGGACGACCCGGAGAACACACGGCTGGCGGACGAATATGGAATTGTGATGGGGACATCGCACCAGGAACCGATGATGCGCGCGCAAAAGGAATGGGACCGGCGCTATCGCAAGACGCTGGGAAGCTGGAATTACGCGAAGGAGCCGGACCTGCTGGGACAATTTTGGCGCGAAGGCATCGAGCGAAATAAAAATTTCGAGAACATCATCACGCTCGGTTTGCGTGGTGCAAATGATACGCCAATGGCTGAAGGCGGTCCCGAAGCAAACAAGGCTCTGTTGGAAAAAATCGTGGATGTGCAGCGCAAGATGATCGGCGACGTGATTAATAGCAACGTCGCGCAGGTGCCGCAAATGTGGTGTCTCTACAAGGAGGTCATGGATTTTTACAATGCCGGCATGCGCGTGCCGGACGATGTGACGCTATTGTGGGCGGAAGATAATTGGGGGGATGTGCGGCGGTTGCCGACGGCGGATGAGCGCAAGCGCAGTGGCGGCGCGGGAATTTATTATCACTTCGATTATCACGGCGGCCCGCGCAGCTACCAATGGCTCGACACGAGCCCGCTCCCGAAAATCTGGGACCAGATGTCGCTGGCGAAACAATACGGCGCCGACCGCATCTGGATTGTGAACGTGGGACATCTCAAAGGTTATGAATTGCCAATGGAATATTTCATGGACCTCGCGTGGGATTCCGACAAGTGGACCAACGATAATTTAAGCGATTACGTGCGCTTGTGGGCGGCGCGCGAGTTCGGGCCGGAGCACGCAGCGGAGATTGCCAGCATCGTTGCCAAATACACGAAATACAACGGACGCCGCAAACCGGAATTGTTGGATGCTAATACGTATAGCGTTGTGAATTACAATGAAGCGGGAAAAGTCGTCGCGGATTTTGAAACGATTGCGGAACGGGCAGAAAAAATTGCGCTAACTTTGCCTAAAGAATCGCAAAACGCATTTTATGAACTGGTATTGTTTCCAGTCAAAGCCTGCGCAGTGGTGAATGAATTATATTTCGCTGCGGCGCGAAACGAATTGTATGCACGGCAGGGGAGGGCGAGTGCGAACGACGAAGCGGCCGAAGTGCGTAGCAAATTCACGGAGGACACAAACCTGATGAATTATTTCAATCATGATTTTGCCGGAGGCAAATGGGATCACTTCATGGACCAGGCGCATCTCGGATATCGCGGCTGGGCAGACCCGCCATCAAACAATTTTGGAGCGATTAAATTAAGAGAAATCGAGGTCCAGAACACGGCGGCAATGGGCGTGGCCATCGAAGGTTCGGAAGCGGCGCGGCCGGGAACAAACGGCGATGCGGTTCTGCCACAATTTGACGCATTGAGCCGGCGACAACATTACATCGAGGTTTTTAAAAAAGGAAAAAGAGATTTTGAGTTTGTGGCTTCGGCCAGTGAGCCGTGGATTGTTTTGAGCGAGCGAAAGGGTTCGGTGGGAAAAGATAAAAAGATTTGGGTGAAAATAAATTGGGAACGTGCCCCGAAGGGAACAGCGACTGGAACAATCAAAATCAAAGGCGCCGGCACGGAAGTAGCCGTAACCGTGAATGCACTGAATCCGATTAGGATCAGTCGAAAAAATTTGCGCGGTTTTGCGGAAGGTGAGGGGATCGTGGCAATCGAGCCAGAACATTTCACGCGGAACAGAGATGCCGGGTCCAACCGCTGGATTCGGATTGAAGATTACGGACGGACATTGTCCGGCATGCGCGCGACCGGGCCCACGGATGTTAGCGCGACACCGGGCAAAGATTCTCCCTGTTTGGAATATCAAATGTATTTGTTCGACGCGGGCCCTGCGGAAATCGTCACGATCACCAGTCCGATTTTAAATTTTGTGCCAGGTCGCGGAGTGCGGTTCGCGGTTTCGTTTGACGACGACGTGCCGCAAGTCGTAACGCTCGTGCCGGAAAAATATAGCGCGCAAAATGGAAACCAGGATTGGGAGACATCGGTGAAGGACAATGCCCGCTATGCAAAAACAACCCTCAAATTGGCAAGGCCCGGTTATCACACATTGAAGTATTGGATGATTGATCCCGGCGTAGTGCTGCAAAAGGTGGTGGTGGATATGGGCGGGTTGAAGCCAAGTTATTTGGGGCCGCCAGAAAGCTATCATCAGGTGCCTTCGGAGAAGTAAACATGGGCGAATTTCAATCTATGAAAAAGATCAATCGCGGGTTGTTTTCAATCGGCCTGGGCGGTTCTTTGCTGGCGGTTTCGTCATTACCCGCGGCAGATGCGCAAGAGCAAAAATCACCGCGCACGGCGGAACAGGATCATCAGGAGATGATGGAGCAGTTGCATATCACATCCATCCGGCGCGGGCGTGACGGCATGAATCCCAGTTCGAAGAACTACGCAAATTATGATGAGGCCAAGGCGAATCCTTTTCCCGACTTGCCGGATCCATTGACTTTGAATGATGGAAAGAAAGTAACGACGCCGGAGATGTGGTGGACGCAGCGGCGGCCGGAGATCGTGGAGTATTTTGATCGCGAGATTTATGGCCGCGTGCCCGCGCATACGCCAAAAGTAAATTGGGAAGTCACCAGAAGGACCAACACGACAACTGGCGAAATTCCGGTCATCACCAAACAACTCATCGGGCATGTGGATAATCCCGCAGACCCAGACATCACGGTAAATATTCAACTATCGCTCACGACACCAGCCAATGCGAAGGAGCCAGTCCCGGTGATGATGCAATTTGGCTTCGGGAATTTTGGTTTTGGCGCGTTTGGACGGCGCGGGGCGAACGCGCCAGGCGGCACGAATAATTTTGCATTTCGCGGAACCAATCGGCCGGGAGGCACAAATAACCGGCCCGGATTTAGCGGAGGTTTTGGAGGATTTGGCGGGCCGGATTGGCGTCAACTGGTGCTTTTGAACGGCTGGGGTTACGCGGTGATTGTGCCAAACAGCGTGCAGGCGGACGACGGCGCGGGGCTGACGCAGGGGATAATCGGCTTGGTGAATCATGGGCAGCCGCGCAAGCCGGACGACTGGGGTGCATTGCGCGCATGGGCGTGGGGCGCGAGCCGCGCATTGGATTATTTTGAAACCGACCCGGCGGTGAACGCGAAAGAAGTCGGACTCGAAGGCCATTCGCGCTACGGCAAAGCAACGCTCGTGGCGATGGCGTACGATCCGCGTTTCGCTATCGCGTATGTGAGTTCGTCAGGCGAAGGCGGCGCGAAATTACATCGGCGTGATTGGGGTGAAATCGTGGAGAACGTAGCGGGCTCGGGCGAATATCATTGGATGGCGGGAAATTTTATCAAGTACGCGGGGCCATTGCATTGGAATGATCTGCCGGTGGATTCGCATGAACTGATCGCGTTATGCGCGCCGCGGCCCGTGTTCATCAGCGCGGGCTCGACGAACGGAGACGCATGGGTGGACGCAAAAGGCTCGTTTCTCGCCGCCGTGGCTGCGGGTCCGGTTTACCGGTTGCTCGGCCAACGTGATTTAGGCGCGACCGAATTTCCACCGATTGAAACGACCTACATCACTGGCGAAATCGGATTTCGCCAGCACAAGGCTGGTCACACCGATGCGCCGAATTGGCCAACGTTCCTGAAATTCGCGAACAAATATTTAAAAGAGCCCGCGCAGTAGGAAAATTTTGAATCACCAGGGCTTGTGATTATCGGTCACACCCGGCCAATCATCCGTGCGGAATGGAACAGCGGGCAAACCCGCGCCGTTGAAAAGTGTGGCGGCGGGGTTCGCCTGCCAGGCATAACGCGCCGCTACGGGTTCGGGCACTTCCAGCGACGAAACGATTATAGAATCGCCGTCAAGTTTTGCTTCAGCCCAATGCCATTTGCGATCCTTCCCCGCGACCGAAAATTCTTCGAGCCTATCGCCCTTCACCGTGAGACCGCTCTCGGTATTTTTGAAATGCAATTTGAGCGCGCCGGGCAAATGATCAACCGATGCGAATGTTGGCCCGGCGAAAGGAATGTCTTTGCCGTAATCTTTTGCGAGTGCGCAGAACGCGAGGCGTTCACCGACAATTTTTTTATCGGGCGGATGGATATTGTCGGCATCGCCGGTGTCAACCGTCACGGCGAGACCGGAATGCGCCACATTTTTGGCGGTGAGAAATTGCGCTTCACGCAGTTCGGCCCAGGAATCGTCGCCGGGTTGCGCGCGGCGGTGCATGAACGCGGGCAGGCTGACGATGTAAAACGGAAAATCGCCCTCGTGAAAAAGTTTTCGCCAATCGCCGATCATCGCGGGAAGCAATGTGCGATACGGGCGAGCGCGCTCGAAATTCGCTTCGCCTTGATACCAGATGGCGCCACGGAGCGAAAGCGGCGCGATGGGTTCGATCATGCCTTCATAAAGAACGATCGGCATGGTGGGATAATTCTCGAAACTGAGCGGGAGCGGATGCGGCGGCCGAGCGTCCGCGCTGAGCGCGCCCTTCCAATCGCCGCCGAGCGGGATCGCCAATTTGTCCCCGAGGCTGAGACGAAGCGTGTCGGGCTTGGCGAGAAATCCGCCCTTGGGTTTCATTTTGAAGACGCGGATGGCGATCACATTCCGGCCGGGCTTGAGCACATTGTCGTTGACGAAATAGACCCGGGGATTTTCGACCCAGGAACTTGCGCCGATCCAATGGCCATTGATATAAGTCGTATCCATTTTTTCAATCGAGCCAAGAAACAGCATGGCTCTGTTCGTGCCCAAAGGATCGGGCAAAGTAAATTCTTTGCGGAACCAGCAAATGCTCGGAGCGTCGGGCACGCCGAGTTGTTCAAAGGCGTTCGGCAACTGAACAGTTTTCCACGACGAATCATTGAAATCTAGCGATGCCCAGTTGTTGCTTTGGCCGACGTCGTATTCGTCAAGCCAGTGCATGAGAAAACTGCCATACTCGGGGCCGCCTTTGGCGTGAAGACGCTCGATCTCGGTGAGAACGGGATCGAAATCGTGGAGTTTATGAAGCGACTCGGGACTCATCCAACTCTCCGCCGGCGTGCCGCCAACGCAGTCCTGAACCAATCCGATCGGGACATGTAATTGCTCCTGGAGCGCGCGCCCAAAATAATAGGCGACGGCGGAGAAGCCGCCATTCTCGGCGATGGTTTGCGGCGAGCAAATTTTCCACGAGCCTTGCGGCGCTGCCGTGGGCGCATAGGAAACGTGTTGCTGCACTTTGAACAAACGAATTTCGGGATGGTCGGCGGACTTGATTTCGTCAGCGCCGTTGCGCGTGCGGGCAAGGCCAAGCTCCATGTTGGATTGCCCGCCACAGAGCCAGACTTCGCCAACCAAAATTTCGTGCAGGACAATATTTTGATTTGGGCCTGCTACGGTCATGGTGTAAGGACCACCGGTTGGAGGCGCTTCAATTTCGGTTTGCCAGCGGCCGTCCGCGCCAGCGATGGCTTTCGCAGTGTAACCATTGATTTCGACGTGGATGACGTCGCCGCTGTTTGCCCAGCCCCAAATGCGAATGGGTTTGTCACGCTGGACGACCATGTTGTCGCCGAACATGGGACTGAGGAGTGGCGAGGTCTTTTCAGCATGCAGGGAAGCGGCGGCGAAGAGAGCGATCAGCGAGATGATTGGAAAGCGCATAATTCAGAATTAAAATTCGAAGCCAGCATTGAAACTTATGAACTCATATTTGTTAACGCGCAAATCCGTGTAGATGCAACCTTAGCAAAAAAAGTTCTGTTCGATTTTTTCTAAAATCCATTACCAGGGCCGTTTCGCCGTCCAGAGAGAATGGATTCGAGATGCTCATGCCGATCCTTTTCCGATCATTTGCAGGGCCGCGCGCATATAGCCCATCGCGTAAGCCATGCCTGCGTGCCAGGGTGCGTTGCAGGCCATTTGCGGTGTGTGATCGGGAATCAGCACACCTTGATAGTCGTTTTGTTTGAGTATGCGCAACACGCGCAGCATGTCCACTTCACCGTCGTCAATAAAAGTTTCCCGATAATTGGGGACCTTGCCCTTGACGTTGCGGAAATGCACGTAGCCGATGCGATTTTGACGGCTGTAATTTTCCACCGTCTCGTAAATATCCCCCTCAGTCATCTCCGCGAGTGAGCCCAGGCAAAATTCCAGCGTGTTCGCCGGGCTGGGCGTGAGATCAATCAGGCGCTGGTAAAGGCGCGGCTGATATACAAGTCGTGGTTGTCCACGCATGAAGGGCATCGGCGGATCGTCGGGATGCGCGGCGAGTTTGACGCCCGCTTCCTCGGCCACCGGCGTGACTTCGCGCAGAAATTCTCCAACGCGATTCCACAGCTCATCATGGGTAATACCCGGCACATCGCCTTTCGGCGCGTGGGCATCATAAACCATGTTCCACACCATGCCGTTTGGCATCGGCGTATCGAGCGAACCTTCCATACCAACCGACATCGCGTCGCCGCGCGCATAAGGCGCGTGAGTGCGGCCGCAAACGCCAGCGATGCTAAAGTTATAACCCATGATGGGAATGCCCGCCTGGCCGAGACGGCGAATAATGGTCTTCACATTTTCCAACTGCCGGCGCTTTTTCGGACCATCCAGCAGGATGTCGTGCCAATGCGCCGGATCAAAATTCTCGATGGCTTCGATCTCGAGCCCGGCGGCGTTGGCCTCTTTGCGCATCGCGACCAATTCTTCCAAGGTCCAAAGCTGATCGGGATCGCCGGCAAGACCCCAGCCTTGATCAGTGCCGGTCGGCTGGTTATCGCGGGGATTCTTCGCGCCGCCTTTGAAATAATCCACGAGGTGGACGACCAGATGCGTAGCCCCAGCCTGCCGCGCGAAGAGGAAATTATCGCGCGTTAGCATGTGACGATACAAACCCAGGCCAAGTTTCATTTTTGGGCCGCGTGGAGTGGCGTTGCCTGCTTATTCATTCCCCCTGATGAGTGGTTTCTCAAGTAGCATTTGCGCTTTAGTAGGATTCTCCATGCGATTCGTATTTTTCTCCATTCCGCCGCTCCTCGCCGCCTGAAATACTGGCGGCAATGATTCAAACCCCGGACGCTACCGTGCGAAATTTTTTCCGCAACTCGCGCTTTGCGAGTAAACGCGTCCCGCGATAATCTTTCGTCCAACCCATGAACAAACTCTCATCCCGCAAGTACTCTGCGCGATCTTCCAAAGCAAAACTCTCTTCGCGCAACTCTGCGGTGAAAACCGCCACGCTGTTGCCTTATAAAAATACGAAGCTGCTCATCGCCAAACGCGTGCAGGATCTTCTCTCGCGGATGTCGCTCGAAGAAAAAGCCGCGCAAATGATGTGCGTGTGGCAGAAGAAGGCGGAAACCCTTCTGGATGCGGATGGAAATTTCGATTTCGCCAAGGCGAAAAAAAGTTTTGCCGATGGACATGGCCTGGGACAAGTCGGACGTCCAAGCGACGCGGGCAAAGGCAAGAACGCGCGCGAGATGGCGGAGTTGACGAATGCCATCCAGAAATTTTTTATCGAACATAGCCGGCTCGGCGTGCCAGTTATTTTTCACGAAGAATGTTTGCACGGCCACGCGGCGATTGGCGGCACGAGCTTTCCGCAGCCAATCGGTTTGGGCGCGACCTTCAATCCGGACCTGGTGCAGAAATTATTTGCGATAACCGCGTGGGAAGCGCGCGTGCGCGGTACGCACCAGGCATTGACGCCGGTCGTGGATGTCGCGCGCGAACCGCGGTGGGGCCGCGTCGAAGAAACTTACGGTGAAGATCCATATCTCGTTTCGCGTTTGGGAATCGCCGCCGTAATTGGTTTCCAAGGCGATGGTTCATTCAAAAATAAACGCCACGTCATCGCGACGCTGAAACATTTTGCCGCGCACGGCCAGCCGGAGGCGGGGATGAATTGCGGGCCGGTGGATGTGTCGGAACGGGTGTTACGCGAAACTTTTTTGTATCCGTTCAAGGAAGCGTTGCATGTCGCGGGGGCGATCAGCGTCATGGCTTCGTATAACGAAATTGACGGCGTGCCGTCGCATGCGAGCGAGTGGCTGCTGCGCGATGTACTGCGCAAGGAATGGGGCTTCAAGGGTTTTGTGGTCTCGGATTATTATGCGATTTGGGAACTGGCTCATCGCCCAGACACGCACGGTCATCACGTCGCGAAAGACCGTCGCGAATCCTGCGTGCTCGCAGTGAAGGCAGGAGTGAACATCGAGTTGCCGGAGCCGGATTGCTATTTGCATCTCGTGGACCTCGTCCGCAAACGCGAATTGCAAGAGTCGGATTTGGACGACCTTGTTGCGCCGATGCTGCATTACAAATTCAAGCTGGGTTTGTTCGACGATCCTTACGTTGACCCGGTTGAGGCGGAACGCGTCGTTGGCAGCGCGGCGCATCGCGAGATTGCACGACAGGCGGCGCGCGAAACGATCACGCTGCTCAAGAACGAAAATAATTTAGCGCCGGTTAACCTAAAGAAGCTCAAGACGATTGCGGTCATCGGGCCGAATGCCGATCGCAGTTTGCTCGGCGGTTACAGCGGCATGCCAAACTATAATGTCTCCGTGCTGGCGGGCATCAAGGCACGCGTGGGCGAAGCCGCAAAGGTTCTGCACGCCGAGGGTTGCAAAATCACGATTGGCGGCTCGTGGAATATTGACCAAGTCATTCCTGCCGATCCCGCGGAAGATGAAAAATTGATCGCCGAGGCCGTGAAGATCGCGAAACAGGCGGATGTGGTCGTGCTCGCCATCGGTGGCAATGAACAAACTTCGCGCGAAGCCTGGTCGCTCAAACATCTCGGCGACCGCGCAAACCTTGAATTGCTTGGCTGCCAAAATAAATTGGTGGAGGCGATGGTTGCGACTGGAAAACCCGTCGTGGCGTTTCTATTCAATGGCCGTCCGCTCGCTATCAAGCATCTCACCGACCATGTGCCGGTGATTTTTGAATGCTGGTATCTCGGCCAGGAAACGGGCGACGCGGTAGCAGAAGTTTTGTTTGGCGATTTCAATCCCGGCGGAAAATTGCCGATCAGCATTCCGCGTTCGGCAGGGCATGTGCCGGTGTTTTATAATCACAAGCCTTCAGCGCGGCGCGGCTATTTGTTTGACGACGTTTCACCGCTGTACGCCTTTGGGCAGGGGTTAAGCTACACGCAATTCACCTTCGACAAACCGCGCCTGGAAAAAAATAAGATCCGGCGCAATGAACGCACGCGCGTGAGCGTCCGCGT
Source organism: Verrucomicrobiia bacterium (assembly GCA_036268055.1). NCBI lineage: Bacteria > Pseudomonadati > Verrucomicrobiota > Verrucomicrobiia > Verrucomicrobiia bacterium. Next base: position 75,951 of record DATAUW010000010.1, read on the forward strand.
CACGAATAGTGGCAAAGTCAAAGGCGAAGAAGTGGTGCAAATGTATATTCGCGACGTGGTCAGTTCGGTGACTCGCCCGGTAAAAGAGTTAAAGGGGTTTCAGAAAATTTCTCTCGCGCCTGGCCAAAGCAAAACCGTTTCGCTCGACATCACGCCGGAGTTGCTTTCCTTCTACGACGTTAAAATGAATTACATCGTGGAGCCGGGCGAGTTCGTGATCATGGTCGGAAATTCCTCACGCAACGCCGATTTGCAGAAAGTGATTTTGACGGTCGAAAAATAAATTCCACGACCAAAATTATGCCCGACAATTCCGAAAAACTTTCGTTCGTCGAGAAGGCCGGTTACAGCGCGGCGGATGCCGCCGCGAATTTCGTCTTCATGACGATGATTCTTTTTCAGACGAGTTTCTACACGGATGTTTTTGGCATTAGCGCCGCCGCCGCCGCCGCGATTCTAATGTCGGCGCGGTTGTGGGATGCATTTTTCGATCCGATTGTCGGTATGCTGGCGGACCGCACCAACACGCGCTGGGGCAAGTTTCGCCCCTGGGTGCTGTTCACCGCCGTTCCGTGGTGTGTGGTGATGGTGCTGGCATACACGACGCCGCACGGCTGGAGCATGCATTCACTCATTGCCTACGCCACCGTTACGAACATCATGCTGATGACGCTTTACTCCGCGAATAACATGCCATACTCCGCGCTGGGCGGCGTGATGACCGGCGACGTCAATGAACGCGCCAAATTGAATTCGTTCCGCTTCGTCTCGGTCAACATCGCGCAATTCATCGTCGGCGGATTCACGCTGCCGCTGGTCGCGAAATTCGCCGCCGGTCATGACCGCCAATACGGCTGGCAAATCACGATGACGATTTGGTCAGTTTTGTGTCTCGTATTGTTCCTCATCACTTTCGCCACGACGAAGGAACGCATCAAACCGGAGCCGCAACAGAAATCCTCGCCGTTGCAGGATTTTGGAGACCTCTTCAAAAACAGTCCCTGGGCCGTGATGTTTTTCATGACGCTGATTCATTTCGCCATCCTTTCGTTTCGCGGCGGCGCGCTCTACAATTACTATCATCACTACGCGGACAAGGCGGCGCTCTATGACTGGGTACAGAAGTTCGGTTTGACTGCGCCGCCGCTTACGCAGGGCGCGCCCGCGGCGAGCGGCATCTTTGAATGGCTTGGTTACATTGTCCATGCCGACAAAGCGAATTTGGAAAATTCAAATGTCGCAGACGTGGCCAACAGCATCATCAACATGATCGGAACCGGCGTGACGATCGTGGTGATTTTGCTTTCACCATCGCTGTCGGAAAAATTTGGCAAAAAGGCGGTCGCGGTCGGCGGCTTCGCGCTGGCGACGATTGGGACATTCGCATTTTATATGCTTAGTCCGACCAATATTTCGGGCATGATCTGGCTGACCGTTTTCATCGCGGTTGCTTATGCGCCGACGATTCCGCTGGTATGGGCCATCTATGCCGATGTGGCCGACTATTCAGAGTGGAAAAATGGACGACGCGCGACGGGAATTATTTTTGCCACTATTGGGTTCGCGCTTAAGTCCGGGCTGGCGCTGGGTTCGGCGTCCTTCCTATGGATCATGGCGGGATTTTTTAATTACGACACCGTCCAACCGCAAACCGCCGACGCGGTGCAGGGTTACCGGATGACGAGCACGATTGTTGTGGGGATTCTCTTTGCAATCTGCACGTGCCTGCTTGCGGCGTACAAATTGAACAAGCAAAAGACGATTCAAATCGCGGATGAATTGGCGGCGCGCAGAAGGAAGTTTTCAACCCAAGCGGCTTGAAGTCTCAGGTTGTAGCGGCGGTCATAGCCCACCGCTACAGAAAAAATATTTTATGGAAAATTATTTTAGATTGGGGAACGCCTGGCGGTCGGTAGCGTGCCTATTGCCGACGGCGGGGTTGCTGGTGAGTTGCGCCAGTGCCGGGCCGGAAAATGCGGCGACTTTGAAGGCGGCATTTAAGAACGACTTTCTCATCGGCGCGGCGTTGAACGAAAATCAATTCACGGAGCGCGATGCCGTCGGCGCTAAAATCGTGAGTGAACAATTCAACAGCATCACACCCGAAAATATTTTGAAGTGGGAATCCGTGCACCCCGAGCCAGACAAATATAATTTTGCGCCCGGAGATGGATACGTCGCTTTCGGCGAGAAGCACCACATGTGGATCATCGGCCACACGCTAGTCTGGCATAACCAAACTCCCAACTGGGTTTTCGAGGATGACAACGGAAAACCCGTGGATCGCGAAATCTTGCTCAAGCGATTACACGACCATATTCAAACGGTTGTAGGCCGTTACAAAGGCCGCATCAAAGGCTGGGATGTGGTCAATGAGGCGTTGAATGAAGACGGCACGATGCGCCAGACTCGGTGGTTGAAAATCATTGGTGACGATTACATCGTCAAAGCTTTTCAATACGCTCACGAAGCGGACCCCAACGCTCAACTTCATTACAACGATTACTCGCTGGAGAACGAACCCAAACGCCGCGGGGCGATCGAGTTGATCAAAAAGCTCAAGGCGGCGGGTGTGCCCATCACCGCCGTGGGTTTGCAGGGCCACGACAAAATGGATTGGCCGACCACGCAACAGGAGGATGAAACGATTGCCGATTTCGCGAAGCTGGGCGTTGCCGTGATGATCACCGAACTGGACGTGGACGTGTTGCCATCGCCGTCGCGCAATCAAACCGCCGACATCACCCTGCGCCTGGAGCAACAGTCGAAAACGAATCCTTACACGAACGGTTTGCCGGACGAAGTGCAGCAGCAACTCGCCAAACGCTATGCCGATTTGTTCAGGGTCTTTGTGAAACATCGCGACGTCGTGAAGCGGGTGACGTTCTGGGGCGTGTGCGATGGCGATTCGTGGTTGAATGGCTGGCCGGTTCGTGGCCGCACGAGTTATCCGTTGCTCTTTGATCGCGAAGGGAACCCCAAGCCTGCCTTTCAGGCGGTGATCGAGACGGCAAAGTGATGGGTTCGCCTAGCGCAAAACATCCTATCCCCACGAAGCATTGCCAAAATAAAAAACTGGTCTTGTTCGCAGACCGAGGTTAAGAATGCTATTAGATTCGGCAGCGCGCCGAATCCGGACGCCAAGGGCGTCGGTCTGCAATGGCGGCAAGATTAGTTGAATCATGATTGGCAACCTGCTCCAACCTGAATTAGCCGAACTCATTCGGCAGCGAAACTTCACGCAACTCCGCGAAATTCTTTGTGGTTTTTCCGCCCAGGAAATCGCCGAGATTTTCACTGACCTCAAGCCCGATGATGAGGTGGTGTTGCTGCGCATTCTCCCGCGCGAAATCGCCGCAGAAGTTTTTGAATATCTGCCCGCGTACGATCAGGAAGAAACCTTGCACGCGCTCGGCAATGAAGGCGTCGCGCAAATCCTGAACGATATTTCCCCCGATGATCGCACGGCCTTGCTCGAAGAACTTCCCGCCGCCGCCACGCAAAAATTACTCGACCTGCTTTCGCCGGAAGAACGCAAGGTTGCCCAGCAGTTGCTCGGTTATCCGAAGGATTCCATCGGTCGCCGGATGACGCCGGAATACCTGGCCATCCAGCAGAGCTGGACGGTCGCCGAAGTGCTGGACTATCTCCGTCATGAAGGCCGCAAGCGCGAATCGCTGAACCAGCTTTACGTCGTGGACGACAAGCGCCGGTTGGTGGATTGGGTGAAATTGCGCAGCGTGGTTGTCGCTGATTTGACGACGCCCGTAGCCGAGTTGCTCGAGAACCGCAACCTCGCGTTGTCGGTCACTGACGATCAGGAAGTCGCCGTGACCGCGTTCAAAAAATATGACGTGACCATCTTGCCGGTCGTGGATTCGCATAATGTTCTGCTGGGCGTGCTGACCGTGGATGACGTACTTGATCTTGCGGAAAAAGAAGCGACCGAAGACATGCAGAAAATGGGCGGCATGGAAGCGCTCGACGCGCCGTATCTGAAGATCACGTTATTTGATATGATCAAAAAACGCGCGCCGTGGCTTGCCATTTTGTTCGTGAGCGAAATGTTCACCTCCACGGCGATGAGCCGTTATCAGGATGAAATTGAAAAATGCGTGACGCTTTCGTTTTTCGTGCCGTTGATTTTGTCGAGCGGTGGAAATTCGGGCTCGCAGGCGACGACGCTGATCATCCGCGCGATGGCGTTGCGCGACGTGATGCTGCGCGACTGGTGGAAAGTTTTTAAACGCGAAATCTCGGCGGGATTTTTGATGGGCTGCGTGTTGGGATTGCTTGGCATATTCCGCATTTTTATTTGGCAGGCAACCGGGCTTAAGGATTACGGTCCCCATTACATGCTGTTGGCATCCACGATCGGGGTGAGTTTGATCGGCGTGGTACTGTGGGGAAGTTTGATCGGCGCAATGCTGCCGATGCTGCTGCGTTACCTGCGGCTCGACCCGGCGACGTGTTCCGCACCGTTCGTGGCGACGCTGGTGGACGTGACGGGCATCGTGATTTATTTCACCGTGGCATTTCACTTTTTGCACGGGACGCTGTTGTAGCGACGCTTGACGCAGGGCGGCGTTGGTTTTAGTCTTTCCCTGTAATCACGGGGAGCCGACCGGTCCTGGCATCAGGGCGAAGGCTGAGAGTGTTGTGCGGGAGCGCAGCAGACCCTTTGAACCTGCTCCAGGTAATGCTGGCGAAGGGAGCCACCCGGTGGCCACGATTCCTTCCCCGCATTTCCCCGAGCGCACAGAAGCCATATTATGATCGCATCCAAAGAAGCGTTTGAACCGCAAAGCAGCGACCGCCTGCCCAATTCCACCAAGGTCTATGTCCCGGGCAAATTGTATGCCGATGTGCGCGTGCCGCTGCGCGAAATCAAGTTGAACGATACAAAAACTTTCACCGGCAAGGTGGAAGCGAACGAACCCGTGCGTGTGTATGATTGCAGCGGGCCGTGGGGCGATCCGAATTTTCAGGGTGACGTGACCCAGGGTTTGCCGGCCTTGCGCGAGGCGTGGATTCGCGCGCGCGGCGACGTGGCGGAGTATGATGGTCGCGCGGTGATGCCGATGGATAATGGATATCTCTCGCAGAACCACGCCGAGTACGCGAGCCATGCGGAGAAGAACCGTTTGCTGCAATTTCCGGGGCTGAAACGCAAGCCGTTGCGGGCGTCGAAGGGGCATTCGGTTTCGCAGCTTTGGTATGCGAAGCAGGGTATCGTCACGCCGGAAATGGAATTCATCGCCATCCGCGAGAATCTGGGACGCCAAATGGCGATGGAGCAGGTGGAAAATAAAATGGGCGATCGCCGCGTGTTGAACCAGCAGCATCCGGGGCAATCGTGGGGCGCGCGCATTCCCGCGCACATCACGCCGGAATTTGTGCGCGACGAGGTGGCGCGCGGTCGCGCGATCATTCCCGCGAACATCAACCATCCCGAACTCGAGCCGATGATCATCGGGCGGAATTTTCTGGTGAAGATCAACGCGAACATCGGCAACTCGGCGGTGGCTTCGAGCATTGAAGAGGAAGTGGAAAAGATGCGCTGGGCGACGAAGTGGGGCGCGGACACGGTGATGGATCTTTCGACGGGAAAAAATATTCACGCGACGCGCGAATGGATTTTGCGTAATTCACCGGTGCCGATTGGAACCGTGCCGATTTATCAGGCGCTGGAAAAAGTTGGCGGCAAGGCGGAGGAATTGACCTGGGAAATCTATCGCGACACGTTGATCGAGCAATGCGAGCAGGGCGTGGATTATTTCACGATCCACGCGGGCGTGTTGTTGCGCTTCATCCCGATGACGGCGCGGCGCGCCACGGGAATCGTTTCGCGCGGCGGCAGCATCATGGCGAAATGGTGTCTGACGCATCACAAGGAAAGTTTTCTCTACACGCATTGGGACGAGATTTGCGAATTGATGGCGGCGTATGACGTGAGCTTCAGCATCGGCGATGGCTTGCGTCCCGGTTCGATTGCGGACGCGAACGACGAAGCGCAGTTTGCGGAATTGAAAGTGCAGGGCGACCTGACCAAGCGCGCGTGGGCGCACGGCGTTCAAGTGATGAACGAAGGCCCCGGCCACGTGCCCATGCACATGATTCAGGAGAACATGGAGAAGCAACTCGAGTGGTGCAGCGAGGCGCCCTTCTACACGCTCGGACCACTTACGACAGACATCGCGCCGGGTTACGATCACATCACCAGCGGCATCGGCGCGGCGATGATCGGCTGGTACGGCTGCGCGATGCTTTGTTACGTGACGCCAAAGGAGCATCTCGGCCTGCCGAACAAGAAGGACGTAAAGGACGGCGTCATAACATACAAAATCGCGGCGCACGCGGCGGACTTGGCCAAGGGGCATCCCGGCGCGCAATATCGCGACAACGCATTAAGCAAGGCGCGGTTTGAATTCCGCTGGGAAGATCAGTTTAATCTCGCGCTCGATCCGGAAACCGCCCGCGAATTCCATGACGAGACGCTGCCGCAGGACGGCGCAAAGACAGCGCATTTTTGTTCGATGTGCGGCCCTCATTTTTGCTCAATGAAGATAACCGAGGATGTCCGCAAATATGCGGCAGAGCAGGGCGTGAGCGAAGAACAAGCGCTCAAGCAGGGCATGGACGAGAAGTCGAAGGAGTTTGTCGAGAAGGGCGCGGAAGTTTACGGGAAAATTTAATGAATGGCTCGGTCGCGACAAGCGGCCGAGTTGCATTCAACTTGCGTGATTAAGCTTTGTTTTCGTCAGGGCTTAACCAGACCGGCGAAATTGGCGCGATAGCGCCATAATAAAAAGAGCGCCAGCGCCGCGACCACACTCGCCATCGGCAAGCCCGAGGGATCGAGGCAAATGTGGAAGATGAGGATGTTGACGACGACGGGGCCAAGGAGCGTCAAGCCCAGCGGGACGAAGCGGCCCAAAAGAAGAATCAATCCGCCGACAACCTGGAATACGCCGACGACGCGCATGTAGCCAGATTCAAACATAGGTTTCATCCACTCGGCGACGAGGCCGGTTTGCGGCGGCATGGGCAGAAATGGATGGAGAATATTCAGACCGAAGACAACGAACATCAGTCCCAGTAGAATCCGCACGATGATGGTTGCTATTTTCATACCGAAGTATAACGCAAGTTCGCTTTTCGCCAAGTGACCTTGTGATTACAGACCGAGCCCGCCAAAATCCAAAAACGCGGATTTTTCTTATGAAGCCGGTGTGTCGTCTGTCACTTCAGCCGCGGACGCCTGCGTGCGCGATTGGCGAATCTCTTCGGCGCTGAGCAGCACGGCGTGTTTGATGAGGCGGCAGAATTCTTTTTTGCTGACGTGATGGTGCGAGCCTTTGCGCGCGGCCAGGTTCTTGAAGGACTTGTATTCCACTTCAAGCCGTTCGAGGTGAAGGATGAGAAAATATTCGTCGCCCGAATTCCAAATTTGGCCTTGCAGCAATTTCACGGGGTTAAATTACTTCGCGAGTGCAATGATAGCGAGTGATTTTGTGTTGAGGGTTTGCGTTGCAGGTAAGGCGGAATTAAAGGAGCGGCCCGGCTAAGGAAATTTTTCGCCGCGTTCCAAAGGATTGCCGGCGAGAAAATCCTGCACGCTCATACGGCGGCTGCCTTCGCGTTGAAGTTCGGTGATGCGCAAAGATTCGCGGCCGCACGCCACGACGACGCCGGATTTATCGGCGGACAAAATGTTGCCGGGTTCGCCCGTGGCGTCGGCGACTTCGGCGCGCCAAATTTTTAGCAGCGTGGGCGGTTTCGGAAGGTGAGTGAACGCGCCCGGCCAGGGGGTGAACGCGCGGATGCGATTGAGCAGCGTGGCGGCGGGCTGCGTCCAGTCGAGCCGCCCGTCTTCACGAGTGATTTTGCGGGCGTGGCTTGCGCCTTCGGTGGGCTGCGGACGCGGAATTATTTTGCCCGCGATATAATCGCGAATGGTCGGAATGAGCAGCTCCGCGCCGATTTGCGCGAGGCGATCGTGAAGCGTTTGAGAATTATCGGTCGGCGCGATGGGCGTGGTTTGTTGCGTGAGGATGTCGCCGGTATCCATGCCCACATCCATTTTCATGATGGTCACGCCGGTCTCGGGTTCGCCGTTGAGAATGGCCCATTGAATGGGCGCGGCCCCGCGATATTTCGGCAGGAGAGAGGTGTGGACATTCACGCAGCCGTGGCGCGGCAATTCAAGAATTGCGGACGGCAAAATCTGGCCGTACGCCGCGACCACAATCAAATCCGGCGCAAGCTCGCGCAGTTGCCGGATGAAATCTTCATGGCGCGCACGCTCCGGTTGCAGCACGGGCAACTGCGCCTTGAGCGCAGTTTGCTTGACGGCGGAAGGCTGCAATTTGAGATCGCGTCCCTTGGGGCGATCCGGTTGCGTAACCACGGCGAGCACGCGAAAATCCGGCTGGCGCACGAGCGCTTCGAGGCTGGCGCAAGCCAGTTCGGCGGTTCCCATGAAAATGATGCGTAACATGGCGAGAGTGGCGAACGCGGACGATCCCGCGTTTCGCTTAACGCAAGAGACGCCGAGGTTTGGGGTTGCGCGGCAGCGATTGAGAAATCGGCGCGACGGGCGGCGCGGTCACTTCACGACCGCCCAGAGAAGTGGCGCAACGCGAGCAGAGATACTCATGCAACTCGCCGGTCGGCAGCACGAGCAGAAGCTTCTCGCGGACGGGTTGCGAACTTTTACACTTCGGGCAATAAAGTTCGCTGGCGCTGAAATCTCCGAATTGTTGCGGCATGCAAAATTACATTTTGGCGATGTGACCCAAAATATCTCTCAATACTTCGACGGGCGTTTGGGTGGAGTCAATCTCGTGCACGATATTTTTCCCATAGAAACGGAGCACCGGCTTGGTTTCGCGTTCATAAGTTTTGAGGCGGTCCTTGATGATGCTAAGATTGGCGTCATCCAGGCGGTTTTCCCGGAGCGCGCGGCGCTGCAAACGCTCGACGAGTTTTTTCATGTTTGGGCAGCGCAGATAAAAAACCGCGCCCACATCGAGCGTGTCCTTGAGCATTTCCGCCTGGTGCGCGTTGCGCGGAATGCCGTCGAGGACGAGCGTGTCCTTGGCGGGTTGAAAGCGCCCGCTACGCTGGCAATTATCAATGAACTGGCTCCACAGTTCGACCGTCGGTTCGTCGGGAACAAGCTGGCCGCGGCTGGAATAATCAATGAACACGCGGCCCAGGGGATTGTCGGTGGTCAGGTTGCGGAACACATCGCCGCAGGCGCAGTGAAAAAAAAGCGGGATCGAGCCGAGGATTTTTCCCTGCGTGCCCTTGCCCGCTCCCGGGGCGCCGAACAAAAGAATGGTGCGAAATTTCATAGTTCAGGTTGATGGATTCTGTGTGACCGGACAAACGCCCCGTCACACTTCTTTATATTTTATCTGCACTTCCTGAATTTCAACGAACGGAATGGTGATGTCTTCAAAAGCGGGCCCTTTCTGCACCTGGATTTGCAAGTCATTTGCCGAGAGACGGCTGATGCGCTGGGCGATGAAAGTGTCGCGATTGGAACGTATGAGCAAATCCTTGTCTTTATCCGCTTCGGGCCGCGTTATGGCGGTGAACGCATTTAATTGCGTCTCGAAAAAGCGCCGGTTGAAAGTGAACTGGCCGCGGAGAAAAACTTTTTTGGGCGGCTCGGGCGCGCGTGGGGTGGCAGCGGCGGCGGAAGCATCAGGGGCAGCGCCGCCTTCAACGGCAGCTTCCGCGTGCTGTTCGACCGGCACTTCCTGTTCCGCGGCGATGGCAGCGGCGACGCCCGGCTCCAACTTTTGTTCTTCCGGCACATTCCAATCCGGAGACTTCGTCTTGATATTCGAAGGCATCGCGAGAAAAATTATCGGCCCGATCACGGGAGCGACCGCGGACACGCCGCAAACCAACCCGGCAGGTTGCGCGCGAAAAATAGAAATTTCATAACCGGCGTAAAGATTGGCCGCGTATAGGAGAAACAAGGTAAATAATCCCGTGCTCGAAGTGAACAGCGCGCCGATCAAGGAATGTCCCGTTGGCCGGTCGAAGTGCGGGACTGGCTTTACTTCAATCACTGGACGCGGAGCACGCTCGGTGCTTTCCTCGATGAACGGCTCGACGAAGGGGGCGGCCTTCGGATTGTTTTGATCGAGATCCTTCAAGTCGGCCTGCGAAACTTTGCTCCACGGAAGGCGATCCGCATAACTGCCATCCGCCTGTTTCAGGATGACGCCCTTGTCATCCATCGAAACAATTTCTCCGGAAATAGTTGAATTATCAGTGAGATGAAAGGTGTCGGCGCGGGAGATTCCAGCCATAAGGCCGAACGACAGCAGAATCACGGTGAGTATTTTATGCACGATGGATTTTTCCATAACAAATCGGCGATGGCAAAGGAAGAAAATTCAGCGGCGGATTCCGCGCAATCGGCATCACGCGTTCTGCCAGGCGGGGGAAGGTTGAGTCGGCGGTGAGCCGTTGCCGAGTTCGTCGGCAAGGTCTTCGACCACCCAGTTTTTCTTTTTGTGGTTCAATCGGTCAGCCGCGGCGCCGTGCTCCCAAACCGCATAGCGAATGGTCTTCAACGGATCGGCTTGCAACGCGCATTGCGCCAGCAAACCGGCGATGTAACCCGAAAGGACATCGCCGCTGCCGCCTTGCGCGAGTTCAGGGTTGCCCGAGGGATTGACGAATAACGGCCCTTCGTGGCGGCCAATCAGTGTTTGCGCGCCCTTCAAGACGACCCAGCAATTTCCCAGCCGCCGGGAGATTTCGCGCAAGGCCGACGGACGATTCGCCTGCATCTGATCGGCGGAAAGCCGCAGCAACCGCCCCGCCTCGCCGGGATGCGGAGTGATGACGCGCACCATGATTTCCGGCAGCGGGCCGACGGGAATCCAATCGAGCGCGCTGGCATCAATCACCAGCGGCACCGGGGATTTTTGCCAGAGCAATTCGGTGGCGTCGCGAATTTCTTCGGGCAAATCTTTCGCCGCCAGGCCGGGGCCAATCAGCACGGCATTATTCTTGTCGGGCAAATCAAGTTTGGGATGCCATTGATGTACCATCACCGCCTGTAATTGCGACGCGACGACCGGATAAACACTCGGCGGTGTATGGAGGGTGATCAAGCCGGCCCGGGCGCGTTGTGCGCCGCGCGAGGTCAGCACCGCTGCGCCATGATAACCGGCACTGCCCGCCACGATCGCAAGACGGCCAAAATCTCCCTTGTTCGCAGCGACGGAACGTGGCGGCGGAAAATTATAAAAATCTTCGCCCAGGGTCCAATTAATCGGGCTGGTAAACGGATTGGGTATAAGGCCGATTTCCGGGGCGACTTCGAGGCGGCCGACGTATTTGCTCGCGGCGGGAGAAAGCAAACCTTGTTTGGGCGCGCCAAGAGTGAGCGTGATCGCGGCCTGAATCGCTGCACCTTCGGGTTCGCCGGTATCGGCATTCAATCCCGACGGCGTGTCCACGGAAAGCACCCGCAACTCGGCATCGTTGATTTGCGCGATGAGCCGCTGCCAATGCTCGTCCAGCGGGCGGTTGATGCCGATGCCGAACAAACCATCCACGACCAGCGCGGGCCGTTGCTCAAGCAGATGCGTGATTTCAACCAGAGATTTTTCCGGATCATTTACTTCGCAAAGGCGCACCCGCAAATCGGAAAGCTTGTCTTTGGCCGCGCGAGTGTCGTTTCCATTATTGCCCTTGCCGGCGATGATGAGAACGAGATCGTCGGCGGTGACCAGTTGGCGGACGCGGCGGGCAATGATTTCGCCGACGCGCGCGATGACTTGGGATTCCGTCGTGCCCAGCGCCCAGGTGCATTTCTCCCACTGGCGCATCTGGCTCACGTTGATGACGGGTGAGGGCATAGGAAATTGTGTGCGGTTACGGCTTCAAAGATTTGTGCGGCCAGTGGCAGCCGCATTTCGCGATGATGTAAGCCATGCGAGGTTAAGATGACCCAAAGATCTAAATCCTCAAATCAAATTTCAAAAAGATGCTATGCCAACGGGAGGGCGAGTGTACTCGCGAGCCGTATATTTATTCTGACTTCAATCCAAATACGGTCTAATAATCCCCGTCCAAAGCGTGTAACACTTGTCGCTTGGATGCAGCCGGTCGGAAAGAAATAAATCCGGCTTCGGCTGGCCATTGTCGCCAAGCATGGGGGTATAGACGTCTATGAATTTTAACTTATCGTTCGACATACCTTTGATCGCGGTGTTCACCGCGACGATTTTATCGCGCAAATTCCAGCGCAAAGGACAAGGCTTGATGGAGAGATAAGCGATGACTGTATCCGGCAGGCGCGCGTGGACTTTTTCCACAAATTCGCGGTAATCGGCGATCACTTGCTCCGCCGAACGGCCGGCGGCGAGGTCGTTATCACCCGCATACATGACGACCAGGCGCGGGTGATACGGAAAAAGAATGCGGTCGGCGAGCGCGGTGGAATCGGGGATTTGCGAGCCACCGAATCCGCGGTTGATAATCGGCTTGCCAGGGAAAGCATGCACGAGATTCGTCCACTTGCGGAAACTGGAACTGCCGATAAATAAAATCCCGTTTTGTGGCGGCGGGTTGGTGCGGTCACTCGCCTCGAACGCGCGGATTTCTTTTTCCCATTGCGAAGTGTCGTGTTTGGCCTGCGCTTTTACATTGAAACAAGCGAACGCGAGCACGAGACAAAAAATGGAGCGAAAGATTTTTTGCATGACGCCAGCGTGCAACGATTGTGAACGGAATAAAAGAAAAAGTTCGGCGGATTTCATTTTTAATGCTTTGCGATTCAGCGGTTCAAATTGACTGTCTGCACGAATCAAAGCATGCTGGCCGTATGGATCCGTTGAGTCAGGAAGAGATTCGTCACGCGGTGCAGTTCGCGCTCGCAGAGGACGTCGGCACTGGCGATGTCACCACGCTCGCGACCGTGCCGGATTCCGCCATCGCGCGCGCGACGATGAAGGCACGGGAAACGCTCATGCCGGCGGGACTGGAATTTGCCGCAGTCGCATTTCGCGAACTTGCTTCCAATCTTAAAATTAAACAGCTCGCCGCCGATGGTCACGCGGTGCAGGCGGGACAGGATTTGTTGATTGTTGAAGGTTCGGCGCGCGCGATCCTTTCGGCAGAACGCGTCGCCTTGAATTTTGTACAACGGCTTTCCGGCGTGGCCACCTTGACGGCGCAATTCGTCGCGGCAGTGCAGGGGACGCGCGCGCGCATTTTGGACACGCGCAAAACCACACCGGGGTGGAGGCGCTTTGAAAAATACGCCGTCACTTGCGGCGGCGGGCAGAATTATCGCATCGGTTTGTATGACATGGTGCTCATCAAGGACAATCACCTCGCGGCCTTGCGACATGAACTGCCGAATGCCATCGCCGTGGCGGTGCGGCGCTCGCGCGAGCGCTATCCTAAATTGAAAGTGGAGGTTGAAGCCGACACGCTGGAGCAAGTCGAGCAAGCTGCCGCGGCGGGCGCGGACATTATTTTGTTGGATAACATGAACCTTGTGCAACTGCGTGACGCGGTAAAAATCGTCGGGAGCCGCGCGCAAACGGAGGCAAGTGGCGGAGTGAATATGGGAACCGTGCGCGGCATTGCCGAGACGGGCGTGGATTTGATTTCGGTCGGGAGTATTACGCATTCGGCCCGCGCGGTGGACATCGGTTTGGATTTCGAGGAATTGTGACGATAGACACGAAAATTCTCACTGCATTGCGCGTCGCCAGCGGCGGCGTCTCGGGCACAGAACTTTCACAAACGCTGGGCATCAGCCGAGCAGCGATATGGGCGCGCATCCAGGAATTGCGTTCGCTCGGTTACGAAATCGAGGCGAGCCCGCATCTGGGCTATCGCCTGTTGAGCGCGCCGGACTTGCTGCACGCGGATGATTTGCTTTCCGGTCTTGGCCGCACCAAGGTGATCGGGCGCGACATCCAGGTTTTTGAGGAGACGACTTCGACCAATGATGTTATCGAAAAATTGGCGCGTGACGGGGTGAAGGAAGGCGCGGTGGTATTTGCGGAATCGCAGACCCAAGGGCGCGGGCGAATGGGCCGCAAATGGGTCTCGCCGCCGCGCAAAGGACTTTGGTTTTCGATTCTGTTGCGCCCGGCGATGCGTCCGACGATGGTGACGCAACTAACCATCGCCGCCGCGACCGGCTTGTTCCGCGCGATCCAGGCCCAAACGGGAATCACGGCGGAAATAAAATGGCCGAATGATATTTTGATTCGCGGAAAAAAAGTGGCGGGCATTCTTACCGAATTGAGCGCCGAACTCGACACGGTCAAATATGTCATTCTCGGCATGGGCGTGAGCGTGAATTTGAGCGCAAGTGATTTTCCGGCGGACGTGCGCAAGATCGCGACGTCGCTGCGCATCGAGACCGGCCAGCGGCTCGACCGCGCGGCGCTGGCGATTCGGATTTTGCAGGAACTCGACCGGGATTATCAGCGCATCGCAGCCGGAGAATTCGAATCGGTCGCCAACGAATGGGAAGAACATTGCGCCACGCTCAGGCAAAATGTGGTGATCAATATCGGCGGTCGCACGCTTCGCGGAACTGCCGAATCGTTGGACACCGACGGCGCGCTGCTGCTGCGCACGCAACATGGGCGACTCGAACGAATCATCGGCGGCGACGTCACGATTGAAAAATAATCGTATGATTCTGTTACTGGACATCGGCAATACGCACACGCATTTGGGGTTGGGAAATTCGACGCGGGTTTTCAAACAACTAAATATCCCAACGGCGGCATGGTTTGATGGCGGCGCGGCGAAATTGATTTCAAAATTTGTTGGGCGTGCGTTGTTGAAAGGCGCGGCCTTGTGCAGCGTAGTGCCGCATGCGACACCGCGAGCGGTTCAGATGATCCGGCGCGAATGGGATTTGGTTTGCGTCATCCTTTCACCAAAAACTTTGCGCGGCGTGGGCATTGATTACCCGCGGCCAAAAACGATTGGGCCGGATCGCCTCGCAAATGCGGTCGCGGCGAAAGAGCATTTTGGCGCGCCATCCGTCGTGGTGGATTTTGGGACGGCGGTGACATTCGACGTGGTGGACCGCGCGGGAAATTATGCCGGGGGCATCATCGCGCCCGGCCTCGCCGTGATGACGGATTATTTGCACGAAAAAACGGCGTTGCTGCCGCGCATCAAAATCCGCGAGGAACGCGCGGTGATCGGAAAAAATACCGAACAGGCCATGCGCATCGGCGCGGTCCATGGGTATCGCGGATTGATTCGCGAACTTATTGGCGAGTTAAAACGCGATCTGGGCGTGAAAAATTTGCCGGTAGTTGCGACCGGTGGTTACGCAAAATTAATGGCGGCGGAATTGCCGGAGATTACCGCGATTGACCCGATGCTGACGTTGGAAGGCTTGCGGCTGATTTGGGAACGGCGATGAGTCTTGAGCTTGGCAGAAATTATTGGCAATCTCCGCGCGAATGAACCGCATTGTTGAACGATTCGCGCGCCTCAAACAAAACCGCCAAAAGGGTTTTGTGGTCTATATCGGCGCGGGCGATCCCGATTTGGAAGCAACCCGGAAATTGGCGCTCGCATTCGACCAGGCGGGCGTGGATGTGCTCGAACTGGGTGTGCCCTTCAGCGATCCGCTTGCGGATGGTCTCGTGAATCAACTCGCGGCGCAACGAGGCCTTGAATCGGGCACGACGCCGCCGAAGGTCCTCGAAACGGTGCGATTGATCCGCCAGGACTCACAGGTGCCGATCGTTTTCTATATTTATTTCAATTTGCTCCATCGCTACGGTTTCAAAAAATTCATCGAGGATGCCGCGCGCGCGGGCGTGGACGGTTTGCTGGTGCTCGATTTGCCGCCGGAGGAATCGGAAAATTACGAAGCGATGATGCGCGAGGCCGGCTTGTGCGTGATCTACCTGGTTGCGCCGACGACGCCGGATGAACGCATCGGATTGATCGTCAAGCGCGGCACCGGATTTATTTATTATGTTTCGCGCGAAGGCGTGACGGGGATGCAATCGAAAGTCTCAACCACGATTGCGGACATGACGGCGAAAATTCGCGCGCACACGCAGTTGCCCATTGCGGTCGGTTTTGGAATCTCGAATCCCGAGCAGGCACGCACAGTTGCCGCGAGCGCGGAAGCGATTGTCGTGGGCAGCGCCATCGTCAACCAGATCGCGCAGCATGGGCGCAGCCCGGAAATGGTTCCGCAAGTGACGGCATTTGTGAAATCGCTGGGCGATGCAGTGAAGACATTATGAAGCGAACTGTTACTATGAAAAAGAAAAACGAGATGAATGACCGCTACGTGATCATCATGGCGGGGGGCAAGGGCGAGCGTTTTTGGCCGATGAGCCGCGAGAAGACGCCGAAGCAGTTGATCACATTATTGGGCAAGCGTTCATTTTTGCAGCAGGCGGTGGATCGCGTGTTGCCGCTGGTGCCGCTCAAGAATATTTTGATCATCACGAATGCCGTGCAGGCGCCGGAAGTGCGGCGGCAGCTGCCGAAGCTGCCGAAGCAAAACGTGATCGCGGAGCCGTGCGGACGCGACACCTGCGCGGCGGTGACGTTGGGCGCGGCTATTGTCGGCGCGCGTTCGACCACGGCGGTGATGGCAGTTTTGCCGGCGGATCACGTCATTCCCGACGAGAAAAAATTTCAACAGGTACTTGCGGATGCCTTTGATTTGGCGGGGCGCGGGCAGGCGATTGTGACCATCGGCATCAAGCCGACGGAACCGGCGACGGGTTATGGTTACATTCATGTTGGCGAACCGTTGCCTGCGCCTAAAGGTGTGAAAGGATATAAGACGACTTTCTTTAAGGCAGAACGATTCGTTGAAAAACCGAATCTCGAAAAGGCGGTCGAATATGTGAACAGCGGGCATTATCGCTGGAACGCGGGCATGTTCATCTGGTCGTTCGTGACGGTGACGGAAGGTTTGCAGAAGCATCAGCCGGAAATGTTCGAGGCGTGCCAGCGCTGGTTCAAGGTCGCGAACACGCCCGCGAAGCTGGACAAGGTGCTGGCGAAGGAATATCCCGCGATCAAAAAGGTCTCGATTGATTTTGCCTTGATGGAGCACGCGCAGAACGTGGTGGTCGCGGATGGTTCGTTCGACTGGGACGACCTTGGTTCCTGGACGGCGCTGGCGCGGCATTTGAAACCGGACGCGGAAGGCAACTGTGCGGTGGGAGATTTCGTGCATGTGGATGCGGCACGAAATATTGTCTTCGATGCGCGCACGAAAAATCGCACGCCGATTGCCATCGTCGGATTGCGTGATTCGATCCTTGTGCAGACAGACGACGCAACGCTGGTCGCGCACAAAAGCCAGGCGCAGAAAATTAAAGAACTCGTCGCGAAACTCGCGAGCACGCCGGCTTATAAAAAGTTGGTGTAAACGCCAGACTAGGGATTTTGGCCTTGGACGATGGGCGGGGGCGCGGTCAAAAAGCTAGTGACATCCATTCCGCCAAACAGATTTTTATAAAGCGCGATAGGTGTTCCGACGAGCCCCGGAATGGACCACCAGCCGAACATAAAGCACCAGAGGGCGTGCTTGCGGCCCGCCGCGCGATGGCTGGTGGTTGGTGGCACCCATTCAAAAACAGACGACGTGTGAGAAAAAAGGATGACCGAATAGATGCGCCGATATTGCACAATCGAGCCGCCGTGCTGGTGATAAAGTTGCAGCAACTCAGGCAGGTTGCGAATGGGCACTTTGTGATTCCACCAGAGCGGGACCATGATTCCTCCTTTATTTCATAGCGTTATCGGCAACATATTCAACTTTCGCGCAAAGTGGCGTTGAGCGTTCGCTTGAATGCTTCGACCAATTTTTCGTGGGCGGCGTTCACTTCATTGTCGGTCAGCGTGCGCTCGGCGTTGCGATAAGTGAATGCATACGCAAGGCTCTTTTGACCAGTGGGGACGTTCTGGCGGCGGAAAATATCGAAGAGTTCCACGTTCTCGAGGTTCGCGGGTTTGACTTGTTTCACCGCGCCGAGAACAGCCTCGTGGGTTGTGGCTTCGGGCACAAGCATGGCGACATCCCGGCGGATGGTGGGAAATTGCGGCAATGGCTTCAACATGCGCGACGGATTTCGGCGTGCGAGCAGAAGATCGAGATTCAATTCGGCGATAAGCACGGCATCGCGCAGGTCGTAGCGCCGGGCAAGCGCGGGCAGAAGCTGGCCGAGTTCGCCGAGGGAATTTTTTCCAAGTTGAATCGTGCCGGACTCCAGCAGCAGAGTGGTGCTTTGCTCGCGCCGCGCGAAGGTGTAACCGCGCAGGCCGAATTGCTCGAGAAATTCTTCGAGGACACCTTTTAAATCGTAGGTGTCGAACTTCGCGGCGCGATCTTCGCCGGACCAAAATGGAACCTGGCGCTGGCCGGTGAGGATGATGGCGACGCGCCGTTCTTCGCGCACCTGGCCATTGTTCGGTGCAAACACGCGACCGATTTCAAAGAGTGCGACATCGTGATTTTTGCGATTGAGATTGTGGCGGAGGGCGTCGAGGAGGCCGGGAATGAGACTGGGGCGGAGGGCATCCATGTCATTGCTCAAGGGATTTTGCAAAGCGACGGATTCGCCGGTGAGCTTGGCGGACGCGCTCGAAATAAGCGTCTGGCCCTGGGCTTCGCTGAGGCCGAGGCCGGTGAGAATGCGGCGCGCTTCGGCAAGTTGATCGTGAACGGAATCGAAGGCGTTGGCACCAATCGCGCCGCGCGGAGGCGTCGAAGGAATATTTTCGATGCCAAACAGGCGTGCGACTTCCTCGATCAAATCCACTTCGCGTTTCAAATCCACGCGGAAGGTGGGAATACGGAATGCGGGCGTGGACGAACCGGCGTTGGTCAATTCGAGGCCGAGACTTTGCAACGATTTGATTTGGCGATCGGCGGGAATTTCGATGCCGACAAGTTGCGAGGTTTTTTCGGGACGCAGCGAAATGGTTTTCGGTTCGGCAGGTTGCGGGTAAACATCCACGACGCCTTCAGCCAATTCACCACCGGCGGTTTCGAGAATTAATTGCACGGCGCGGCGGCTTGCCCAATCGCAGATGCCGACATCTCCACCGCGTTCAAAGCGGTAGGAGGAATCCGTGCGGAGTTCCAATTTCTTGGAAGTCGCGCGAATATTTTGCGGCTTGAAATAGGCGCTTTCGATCAAAACGTCTTTGGTGTTTGAAGTGATTTCGGAATTTTGGCCGCCCATGATGCCAGCGAGTGCGATGCCCTTGGTTTCGTCAGCGATGAGCAAGGCTTGATTTGTGAGCGTGCGTTGCTGGCCGTCCAGGGTGGTAAATTTTTCACCTTCGCTCGCGCGGCGGACGACGATGGTGGGACGCTGGCCGTTCGCGGCGGTGACGAGATGATAATCGAACGCGTGAAGCGGCTGGCCGATTTCGAGCATCACGTAATTGGTGACGTCCACGACATTACTGATGCTGCGGATGCCGACTTTCTCGAGGGTTTGCTTGAGCCAATCGGGACTGGGGCCAACCTTGACGCCGCGAATGATGCGCGCCGCGTAGCGCGGACAAAGTTCGGCGTCTTCTATTTTGACGGCGATGAGTTCGGCAGTTTTTGCGCCGGACGCGGGGAGATTGCCAGGGTTCGGAATTTTGAGCGGGTTGCCGGTGACAGCGCTGATCTCGCGAGCGATGCCGATGACGCTGTTGAGATCGGGACGATTGGGGGTGATCTCGAGATCGTAAACGACGTCGTTGCCCGCGCGGCCAAGATATTCGGCGAAGGGCTGGCCGACCCTGGCATCGGGCGAAAGAATGAGCAGACCATCCACTTGGTCGGGCAGGCCAAGTTCCTGAGGGGAACACAGCA
This sequence comes from Verrucomicrobiia bacterium, assembly GCA_036268055.1. Taxonomy (NCBI): domain Bacteria; kingdom Pseudomonadati; phylum Verrucomicrobiota; class Verrucomicrobiia; species Verrucomicrobiia bacterium. Next base: position 95,827 of record DATAUW010000010.1, read on the forward strand.
TGCCGTGAGATTCGACGCCGCGGATTTTGCCGACCTTGATGGTGAAGGGTTCTTTGTCGCCGGGTTTGGGGGGCAGGGACGCGCCGGGGAGAATGAGCGGGACTTTATCGCCGGCCTGAAAATTTTGCGCGCCGCAAACGATTTGGCGTTCGCCGGTGCCGTCGTTGACGCGGCAGAGGGAAAGTTTGTCGGCGTTGGGATGTTTGTCTCGGGTGATGACCTGGGCGACGACGATGCCTTCGAATTCGCCGCCAATTTTTTGGACGCCCTCGACCTCGATGCCAATCATGGTGAGGCGCTCGGAGAGTTCGGCGGGCGACCAGTTGAAATCAACGTATTGCTTGAGCCAGTTAAGGGTGACTTTCATTTAGATTAATTGGTTTTCGATAAATTCTAATACCTCTTCTGCTTTGTTCAGATAATTTGAAATTCGCGCAATAGTGATGTCGGAATTTTGGCCATGCGCAATTTGGTGTCGGTTCGCCATAATTGCATCAATCGCTTCTCTTCTACCGTTTAGATCGACAAATGTTTCCAAGTCTTTGGCCCATGATTCTTTGAATGATCCTGAGATTTCTAAGAATCTTTTGGTCTTAGGGTTTTGAATTTTACCAAGTTGGATTGAAGCGTAATCGCCGATTGGTTTTGGTGCTATTCTTGTAACAAAATTAGTATACAGAGCAATCACCGCATTTTCTAATAATCCCGCTGTAAGCACACATGCGTAGCGCGCCCAGTGAGATTGCAATTCTAAGTCATCAGCAGTGGCGGAAGAACTGTTCAACACTAGCGCGCGAATCGAGGCAAGCTGCCTAGCGATGTCAGCGTTTCTCATTTTATGTGTGAGAAGGCGGCTGTTGCTAATTTAATTCGTTTTTCGACGTTTGGTTTATCTGATGTCGCATCAGTTACGGCGGAGAGATATTCTGGGTTGGTGGTGAGTTTTTTATACGATGCCTTAATTTGATCCGTTTGAGCTATTTTCCCGCGACTCAATCTTTTTGCCAAGCCGATCATCACGGAGTCAAACACCGCCGCGTTAAGAGCTCTTTCCGGCCGAAAAGCTTCTGCTCCGAGGATTTCAAAAATCAGTTTAATTGTCGAAATGAATGTCTCGCGGAACAATTTTAATTCTTCGGCGGTTGGGTTGCGGTTCTTGAGGGCAAACTTGCTTAAAAATTCTGCAAGTGGACGTTCGTAAGAATCCGCATTGGCGTATAAAGCAAAAAAACGCAAAATGAGCTCTCGATCTTTTAACCGAGGATGAGGTTTTCCAAAAACCTGTCGCCATTCGCGAATTTCATTCAACTCTTCAATGAGGTCTAATAAAGCACCTCGATAAACAGCCACACGGATTTCTTGAGCCGACAGACGTTGGCCGGTTGTATTCAATCGTTCAAAAATGTGATAGATGCTTGTGTCATCATTTGTCGGTTTTTCTTGTTTTATGATCGTAGCGTGAATTACGTAATCATTTAAATTTCTTCTTTGCGCATCAGATAAAGCTTTGTATGTCAACCCTTCAAACCTTTCTGATACTTTAGAAAGTTTGAATACTTTTTGATTCTTATCCCCCTCTTTAGGATTAAAAATACCTTCTACAAAAAATTGAAGAGTTTTGAGTCGTTGCTGCCCGTCAATTACCAGCAGCTTGCTCGATTCAACTTCCTTCGCAAGGAATACGCCCGGTACTGGCAGTCCCAGAAGGATTGATTCAACAAAACGTGACGCTTCAGGGAGCCTCCAAACGTAGTCCCTTTGAAACGGTGGTATGACAATATCATCGCGTTGCAAACGTGCGACGAAACCAGCAACATCATAGTCCGCACCATAGCTCGTTATCTCGTAGCGGACGTTCGGGGTCGTATCGTCATTTTCTGCCTCATCAATTACTTCCGCCACATGTTCGGACTTTTGTTTGCTCAGTTTGCTTATTTTCATTTTTTTCAAGCGAAAAGTTTTTGATGGCGTTTGGTGAATGAGAATATGAATCAGCTATTTTAAAATTGTTTTAGAAAACGGACATCATTCTCGTAAAACAACCGAATATCATTGATTTCATAGCGGAGCATGGCGATGCGTTCGATGCCGAAGCCGAAGGCCCAGCCAGTCCAGATTTCGGGATCGTAGCCGACGTTCTCGAAAACTTTTGGATGCACCATGCCGCAGCCGGCGAGTTCGAGCCATTCCTTGCCCATCTTGCGAACCATGGGGCTGGAGAAATCTATCTCGAAGCTGGGCTCGGTGTAGGAAAAATAATGCGGGCGGAAACGCAGCTTCACGTCTTTGCCGAGGAGTTCCTTGAAGACGAATTCGACGGTGCCTTTGAGGTCGCCGACGGTGACATTTTTGTCCACGTAAAGGCCTTCGATTTGCTGGAAGGTCGGATTGTGGGTGGCATCGGCGTTGTCGCGGCGATATACGCGGCCCGGCACGATGATGCGGATGGGCGGCGGTTGTGATTCCATCACGCGAATTTGCACGGAGCTGGTGTGCGTGCGCAGGAGAAATGGTTTTTGCGCGGGCGCGCCAGGTTGGGCGGTGGCGGACTGAACGTAGAAGGTGTCCTGGGAGTCTCGCGCGGGATGATCGGCGGGAGTATTCAAGGCGTCGAAGCAATGATATTCGTCTTCGATCTCGGGACCGTCGGCGACGACGAAACCGATTTTGCGAAAGCTGCGGACGATGTCTTCGGTGACTTGCGTGAGCGGATGCAATTTGCCGAGGGCGCGGCGGCGTCCGGGCAGAGTGAAATCGGTGGGCTCTTTGGGCAGCGCGGCTTTGAGTTCGAGTTCGGCGCGGCGTTCGGTCAGGGCGGCTTCGAGTTCGCCTTTGGCGACGTTGACGAGTTTGCCGGCGGCGGGTTTTTCCTCTTTGGGCAGGGAGCCGAGTTGTTTGAGGAGCGCGGTGAATTTGCCGGCGGCTCCGAGGTAGTTGCCCTTGGTCTGTTCCAGGGCGGCGAGGTCGGGCGCGGCGCGCAATTCCGCGATGGCGGCGTTTTTAAGCGGTTCGATCTGATCGAGAAATGACATAGGCGAGCGGTATTATGAGAAAACGCGGCGGGGGCGGAAGTTTAAAGTTTGGGATTCGATGGAATTTGTGAACGGCGGTTTGCAGGTCTATTTGACGCAGAGGCGGGGAGGCGCAGAGGCGCAGAGGGGGAAAAGATTTTAGGATGGGACGGAATCGGAATTGGATTGAGGGAAATAAAAAAACGGGCGTCATTGCTGAGCGCCCGTTTGAGAGATTTTGGTATCGCGTGGATTTAGGCTTTAGCAGTCTTCACGGCTTTGACCGCTTTGACGCCTTTGTCTTGCAATGCCTTGACAGCGACTTTGACGAGTTCGCCGAATGCGGCGTTGTCGGTGGCGGCGATGTCAGCGAGGACCTTGCGGTCGAGGGTGACTTTCGCGGCTTTGAGGCCTTCCATGAAACGGCTGTAGGTGGTGCCGGCAGCGCGGGCGGAGGCGTTGATGCGGACCTGCCAGAGCTGGCGGAAGGTGCGTTTCTTCACCTTGCGATCGCGGAAAGCGTATTGCTTGGCGTGATCGGTGGCGTCGGCTGCGTAACGGTAAAGTTTCGAGCGGCGGCCGCGGAAGCCCTTGGCGTCTTTAATTGTACGGATACGGCGCTTGCGTGAAGCGGGTGCGTTAGTAACTCGCATAAAATTTAATGATTAATGGCTGAAAGGAAGGTTCTGGGTGATGCGATAGGCATCGGTGTGATCCACCTGTTTGGCGGTGCCGAGGCTGCGGCGGCGCTTGGCGTTTTTGGAGGCGAGCAAATGGCGTTTGCCGGCGCGTGAGCGCATGACCTTGCCGGTGCCGGTGATTTTAAACCGTTTGGCGACCGCTTTCCGAGTTTTGATACCTTTTGGGCGTCTCATAATTTCAAATTCGTTACAAAAGAGCGGGCACTATATAGTTCACCAATGGATGAAGCAAGCGGTATTTTGAAATTTTTGGTGAGCCGGAGAAGCCAGTGGAACGGCTGGGAAAATGTCTAATGAGTTTGCGATTAGCATATTAGGAGTGGCTAGTGGTCAAGTCTCAGGTCGAAGGATTTAAATTCTGCGAAAAATGAAAGATTTCCGATCAAACCTTCGCGGTGCGGTTCAAGTAATCATTGAGGCGGCTATTCCACTGGCTGGGCGCGGGTCCCTGGGCGGGAAGCGTGAAAAAGAATGCGGCGCCCTTGTTCAATTCGGCATCGGCCCAGATACGACCGCCGTGTTTGCGGATGATGCGCGCCACCGTGGCCAAGCCCACGCCGGTGCCTTCGAATTCCTCAACGCGATGCAACCGCTGGAAAACCCCGAAGAGCTTGCCGGAATATTTCATGTTGAAACCGACGCCATTGTCGCGGACGAAGAAGGCCACATCGCCATTGTTTTTTTGCGCTCCCACTTCGATGACCGTGTGCTCGCGCTGGCGGGAATATTTAATGGAATTGGAAATCAGGTTCGTGAAAACCTGGCGGATGAGGCCGGGGTCGCAATCCACTTCCGGCAATTCAGAGATTTTCCATTCGATATTTCGGTCGCCGGCCTCGACCTTGACATCGGCGATGACTCCCTCGACAAGCGGACCCAGCGCGACATGCTGACGGGTCAATTCTTTTTTGCCGACGCGGCTGAGGTTGAGCAGATCATCCACCAGCCGGCCCATGTTCTGGCTGCCTTGGCGAATCTTTCGCGCGAACTTCTGCGCCTCGGGAGACATTTGCGGGCCAAATTCCTCCTCCAGAATTTGCGCGTAGCCATCCACGTGGCGCAACGGCGCGCGCAGATCATGGGAAACGGAATAGGTGAATGATTCCAACTCCTGATTGCTGGCGACGAGTTCCGAGGTGCGCACTTCCACGCGCAATTCCAATTCGGAATTCAAACGGCGCACTTCGTCCTCGACGCGTTTGCGCTCGGCGATTTCGCTTTCCAGTTGCTTTTGATTTTCAATCGCTTTGTGCGCGTGGGCATTGGCCTTCTCGCGCGCCACGTGCATGGAACGGCTGAAAAGAATGATCGTGATGCACACCAGAATGGGCGGCAACATGGTATCCAGATATTGATGCGGCTGGACGGAAAACGAATATTTTGGATCGAGAAAAAAATAATCCGCGAGGATAAAGCCGCTGATGAAGGTCAAGATGGACGGAACAAGACCGCTATACCACGCCACGGCGGTCGTCGCGACGATGAACGTAATGAAGACATGTTTAACCGGACTGTTCTCCAAGAGGGGGTCGAGCGCTTCACGGATGAGAAAAGCGACTGCGACGGCTACGAAGGCAAACAGATAACGCTTCGCCGGTGAACGGCTATCGTGCATGCCTTTAACGGAAAGCGTTTCGTCCGCAGACTCTTTCATTGATTGACTTACGAATATGTAAGCCAAATAAAGCGGAATTGAAAGCATTTAGTTTGTTCTTCAACGGCATCAAACTATTTCATTTGTCATTCGATCGTAGGCTGCGCGAATTTTTGCCGATAATGGAGAGCGTGCGATTGGATGCTTGTCCAGCGAGGCGACTTCGACAATTCCCCACGAACTCATGGATAGAAAAATACCTTCGGCGCGCAAGAGTTCCGCGGGCGTGAGGCTGGTTTCTAAAATCGCCAAACCCAATTCGCCGCAAATCCTCGTGACGACCAGGCGCGTGACGCCGGCGAGAATTCCGCTGTTCAAGGGCGGCGTACAAACCGTGCCATTCGCGATCCAAAAAAAATTGCTCATCGAGGCTTCCACGATTTCGCCGTTGGTATTGAGCAGGAGCGCTTCATCTGCGCCAGCGGCATCGGCTTCGGCGCGCGCAAGAACTTGCGGAAGTTTATTGGCGGTTTTGAATTGCGCGAGCGGTTCGCCGGCGGGCAGGCGATACGATGCAGTCACGACGTGCCACGCGGGTGGTCCGGCGCTGGCATCCGGCGCGGAATGGACGGACATGGTAAGGGTCGGGCGGTCTGCGCCGCGAGGCGAATATCCGCGCGGGCCAACGCCGCGTGAGAGAGAAATGCGCAGAAGCGATTCAGGCATCCGATTGCGCTGGATGAGTTGCGTGGCGTGGCTGAGCAATTCGTCCGGGGCAAAGGGAATTTTTATTTTCAGAAATGCGGCGCCGCGCTCGAGGCGTTCGAGGTGTTCGGCCCAGCAAAACAATTGACCGCGAAAGACGCGCAGGGTTTCAAATAAGCCATCGCCGTAAAGAAACCCGCGGTCAAAGATGGAGACGGTAGCTTCGGTTTCGGGGACAAATTTGCCGTTGAGAAAGACGATGGCGCTCATAATCGGGAAAAGATTATCGGGGGGCGGCGATTTGAAGCAAGCAAACGTGAATTGGATTTCAAGTTAAGAGATGGTCAAAATCTGCCGATTTATTCGAGAGGATGGTTAGGGGACATGAGAGTGACCACTGTAACCGCCAACTTATCAATGCCTGAACTGCCGAATGTAAAAATGAAAAAATGAAAAGACCGAGGAAAAAAAGAGCGGCCGTTTTTGGGCGCGCTTGCTACGTGGTTCGGTGGTTGCCGAACTTTCGGGCGTACTTTCTTCTGGAGACTCGCGGGCGATTTCAATCGCCCATCCAATTATGAGATGGATTCCCGAATCCCAGCCGAAAATGCCCGCGGCGCCGAATGAAGGCAATTTAGCCATCCTGGATAAATTGTGGATCGGTCCCGAAAAATTGAATATGCGGCGTGCAGCCATCGTGGTTTTTTTTGTTGTGGCGGCCTTGTTGTTCATTCGTCAGCCCGCGGCGATATTTCAGGCGGGCTTTTACGGTGAGGATGGCAAGATTTTTTTCAAGCAGCAGTACGAAATGGGTTTTAGAGATTCTGTGATAACGCCGTATGCCGGCTATCTTCCTACCGCTCCGCGAATTGTTGCCTGGGCGTGCAGTGTCCTGCCGCTGGAGTATTTGCCGTTTGCATACGCAATGATTTCGCTGCTAGCGGCGGCGGGTGTATTGGCATTTTTTTGTTTGCCGAATTTTCGGCACGTTATCAAAAGTGACTCACTGCGGATTACACTCGTGATGGTGTTTACTTTGATGCCCAATGCCGAACCGCTCATGAAGGCGGCCTTTTTAGGCTGGTATCTATTATTTTTCCTGGCGTTGGTGACGCTCATGGAATTGCCTCAGCGATTGCCGGCGTTCTGGCTGCTGCTTTTGCCAGCGGTTCTGACCGCATGGACAACTCCGGTCGCGATTGTTTGTTTGCCTCTTACCGTGCTGCGGGCGTGGATGACCAAGGATGTCAGGGAGCGTGCATGGTGGAGCGTGTTGACCCTGGCCCTCATTACATATCCGCTGATGGCGGAGCGGCCGCCCGGTCTGATGGCCATGTTGCTGCACGATTCAGATTGGAAGCTGGCTTTGGTCCGGTGCATCGGATATCGCGTTTTCTGCTTTTTCTTTTTTGGCCAGACGGCCATGTATCCTTTCCCGTCCGAGGGATGGAATGTGATACTGGGAATTTCCCTCGTGCTGGCGGTCATTTGCGTTGCCATCGCGATACGTTTGGCGAGGCAACATTCAAGAAGCGGGCTTTCCCGATGGTCTTCGATAATTCTGCTCTATTTGATACTTGGTTTGCCGGCGATGTTCGTCCTGCGAACACAATGGCTGCGATATTTTCTCCCTTGGGACGAAGCCTGCTGGGAATTCAATGGGCGATACTTTTTTTGTTCTACACTTTTGATGGGGGTGTTTTGGGGCGTGGCGTATGAGAGACTTTGGTTCGAGTGGTTCACAAACAAAATTTCCAGACGCCAATGGGCGACGGTCTTGATGATAGCCTGGTTGAGTCTGCACATCGCAAGTTTCCGGCTGGATTCCTGGAATATTCACACTCCCTGGAGTCACTTCTCAGAACAGATTCGAGCGGCGCAAGTGCGAGCCGACCAAAGTGGAAAGCGGGAACTGGTTTATGTGGCGACGCGAGCCGCAGGGTTTGATTTCGATCTTGTCGTCAAACCGAAGGCGCCGAAACCGGCGGATCAGTCCTCGGCCAGATAATTCGATTTGACTCGTGATTGTCCGAAACGCAAGGCGGTGAGAAAACCGGCGGCCTTGGCAAGCGTTTCGTCGTATTCGGCGGCGGGGATGGAATCGGCGACGATGCCGGCACCGGCGTGAAACCAGGCGCGGCCTTCGCGGCAGACGGCGGTGCGGATGGCGATGGATAACTGACTTTCGCGATTGAAGCCAAGGTAGCCGAGCGCGCCAGTGTACGGGCCACGCGCGACGGGTTCCAGTTCGTCTATGATTTCCATGGCGCGAATCTTGGGTGCGCCGGTGATGCTGCCGCCGGGAAAGCAAGATTGGAACGCGGCGAAGTGCGTGACGTCTTTGCGCAACCGGCCTTCGACGGTGGAGACGAGGTGTTGCACTTGCGGGTAGCGTTCGAGCCGCACGAGTTCGGGCACTTGCACGGAGCCGTATTCGCAAACACGGCCAAGGTCGTTGCGCAACAGGTCGGTGATCATCACCAGCTCGGACATTTCCTTGGCGCTGGTTTGCAATTCGTAAGTGAGTTGGGCGTCGCGCATGGCGTCGGCGGAGCGCGGACGTGTGCCTTTGATGGGGCGGGTCAAAATGTGCGGGCCGCTCAAGCGCAAAAAAAGTTCGGGCGATGACGAGGCGAGTTGAAAATCTCCACAGTCTATATAGGCGGAAAAGGGCGCGGGCGAAACTTCGTTCAAGCGTTGAAAGAATTCCCAACCGGTGACATGGCACTCCGCGGAGAGGCGCTGGGCGAGATTGACTTGATAGATGTCACCCGCGCGGATGTAGCGCTGGATTTGCTGGACGCGCGCGATGAATTCATCGCGGGTGAGAGTGGATGTGGGCGGTGGTGGGGAAACTATTAAAACAGTTTCTGGTGTGTGCGCTGGGATTTTCCCCCGGCTGAAGCCGGGGGTTAATGAGAAGTCCTGGGTGGTGTGTTGGCGCTTGAGTTGGTTGGTGTCTGATGTGGTGACGAGTAGTGCTGTCCACCAATCTAACTGCATGCGGGCGCGCTGTTCGGTGCGCGAGGCATCGGCATCCAGGCCGGTGGAGATGATCCACGTTTTGCTGAGATGATGATCGAATACCACGAGGCTGTCGTAGAAACCGACATTGCAATCGGGCAGTTCGAGATCGTTGATGGCGCGGCGCGGTAGGCGCGGTTCGACGAAATTTTTCAGATCGTAGCCCCAGTAACCGAAACATCCGCCCAGCGGGCACGGCAGGTCCACTTCGTCGAGCAGTTCGTAGCGGGCCATGAGGCTGTCGAGAATGGACCATGGATTGCCGAATTGCGGTTGGGAAGTGTTGGTGCTGTGATTGGTCAGTTCGCCGTGTGAGCCGAAGGAGCGAAAAGTAAGAAATGGCCGCGCAACGATGAAGGAATAACGCGCGGTGGAAGATTCAAACAATGCACTGCGCAAGAGCATGACGCCACGTTCACCGCGCAGTTGCTCAACGAGCGATTCGGGCGTATGCTGGGTGGGGATTGGTTGGATCAGCGGGTGCATGTTGTTTGTGGCAGGCCTGAGAGGAAAAGTAGAACCAAATTAACGAGATCCCGCTTAATCTCCTTCCACATGCGTTTGCTTCAACGAAGCCGCGCGTTGTTTAGAGCAAACAGGTAGTGTCTCAGTTTCTTTTGGCATAATTTTAATTAGCTTCAACGAGGCTGCGTGTTGTTTAGCGCGGAGAGCTGTCGCGTAAAAATTCAGCGTCCCATCATCCGCCTCGCTTCAACGGGGCCGCACTTTTTTGCGCGGAAAAGCACACCAGCGTGCCGGTGACTTCGCTGGCGTACGGTTCACTTCAACGAGGCCGGGTAATCATCCGCCATAACCATTCATCCGCTTCTTCGTGAGTTTTGAAACGATAGACGCCTCTTGGGACACGCACACCACCCAGAGCTTTTTGCCAGGCAGTCGCGTTGGCGATATTGCTGTGGGCCAGGGAAAGAGCGGGCTTTTTCGTGCGGCGGCCGACGACTCTTTCAATATTTTCTTCGATATTAATCAATGGTTGTCCCACGGCATTGATACTTTAGCTCGCACCGATGCGCAAAGCAAGAACGTCGAACTCCATCGTGACCATCAATGCGCGACCTTCAGCAGCTTCACCAAACCCTGGTCCGATTTGAGCGGGCTGACGAGGGCGAGGTTCAGGCGGTCGGGGCGGAAGAAATCGCGGGCGACGCTGCGGATTTCACTCGCGCGGACTTCGCGGATGTGTTGCTTGATTTCTTCGGGGGCGATGGTTTTGTCGTAGCCGATGAGTTGTTCGCCGAGCCACATCATTTGGCTGTCGGTGCTTTCGAGGCTCAGATCAATCTGGCCGATGACGTAGTCGCGCGCGCGGCGAAGTTCAGCTTCGCTGGGGAGTGATTTGGCGAGCACGCTCAACTCACGCATGATCAATTTCAAAGTCTTCTCCAGGTTCGCAAGGTCGAGGCCGGCGGAAATCGTGAGCGTGCCGACGTCGTCGAAATAACTGAGCGAACTGTAAATGGAGTAGGCGAGTCCGCGGTCTTCGCGAATGACTTGAAAGAGGCGCGAACTCATGTTTTCGCCGAGCATGGTGTTAAGCAGGCGCAGGGCGAAGCGGCGATGGTCATGGCGCGAGCAGGTGCGGATGCCCAGGGCGAGTTGCGTCTGCTCGGTTTCCTTGGTGAACAGATGCACACGCGGCTGGGTTTGCTCGGAAACGGCGGGCGCGAATTGCGGACGCCGGCCTTGCGGAAAACGCGCGGCGAGGCGCGACACGGCCTGGACGACTTGCTTATGTTTGAGTCGCCCGGCGGCGGCGAAGATGACGCGGTTGGCGACGTAATTCGAGCGTTGATAATTGACGAGTTGCGCGCGGGTGAGGGCATCGAGAGTTTGCTCGGTGCCGGTGAGGGCGCGGCCGAGCGGTTGATGCGGCCAGAGCAGTTCGTTGAGAAGTTCCTGCACGCGATGTTGCGGCTGGTCGAGATACATCGCGAGTTCTTCCTTGATGACGCTGCGTTCGCGGGTGATGTCCGCCGGGGCGAAACGCGAATTGAGAAACATGTCGCTCAACACGTCGAGCAATTCGCCGAAACGGTCGTGGCACGCCTTCGAGTGGTAACAGGTCATCTCCTCGCTCGTGAAAGCGTTGAGGTAGCCGCCCACGCCTTCGACATCCTGCGAGATGCGGCGGGCGCTGCGGCGGCGCGTGCCTTTGAATAGCATGTGCTCGATGAAATGACATACGCCGCTGACTTCGGCGGATTCGTAGCGTCCTCCGACGCCTACCCACAAGCCCAGGCTCACGCTGGTCATGTGCGGCATTTCGGCGGTGGCGATCGTGAGGCCGTTCTTGAGCTTGGTGACGTTATACATGCGAATTATCTGAAGGCCTTTGGAACGATGTCTGGCGGCCCTACGCGGCGTTCGTAGTCGAGGATGAGATTCACGGCGATGGCGGGATCGTCGGTGACGGTGACGAGGTCGAGGTCGCCGGGACTGATGTAAGCGCCTTTGCCCATCGCATCGGCCATCCAGTCGAGAAGTCCCTGCCAATATTTGGGGCCGAAAAGTATCAAGGGGAAACGCGGGATGCGCTGGGTCTGCACGAGCGTGAGGACTTCAAAAAATTCATCAAGTGTGCCGAAGCCGCCGGGCATGAACACGAACCCGACGCTGTATTTCACAAAGCAAACTTTGCGCGAAAAGAAGTAGTGGAAATTGACGGGGATGTTCGCGTAACGATTTCCGTTCTGCTCAAAGGGGAGTTCGATGTTGAGGCCGACGGATTTGCCTTTGGCCTTGGATGCGCCGCGATTGGCGGCTTCCATGATGCCGGGACCGCCGCCGGTGATGACGGCGAGGTTGTGCTTGGCGAGGTCTTTGGCAAGCTGCATGGTGGCCTCATAGCAGGGATGGCCGGGCTTGGTGCGCGCGGAACCGAAGATGGTGACGGCCGGGCCGACGCGCGAGAGGGTCTCGAAGGAGTCCACAAATTCGGCCATGATGCGGAAAATGCGCCAGGGATCTTCCTTCAAAAAAGTGTTCGGGGCACCGTTGCTCATGCAGGGACGATACAAGAGGGGGAACGAAGGTTACGAGGCATTTTTAACCGCGGAGACACGGAGGTCCTTGCGGACGGCAACTGGGGAAGAGGAATTTTGGCCACGGATGGCCAAGATGCTCGAGGTAATCTTTGATTTGATCTTCTTGATCGGGCGAATCCACTTTGTTTTCCATCGCAATACATACAGCGGCATCAATCATTACATCAATTCTTCTTCTGAATTTTGAAATGCCATAAGTTTGGGTTTCTCGATGTATTTTTGCTGCCACCAACAACTGGGGATCAGCGTCTATTTGTAAACTTTTAAAAAAGAGTTGCAGAAACAATGCGCCTTGACCATGGGTGCCTTTGGGATCCAATAGGTCTTTTAAAATATCCGACAATTTATTTTCATCAGGATCAATGAGGGAAAATATGTTAAAGCGCGTCGCTTTCCGCAGATCAATTTTTTCCTTCCGCTTTCTTTCGTTTTCAACTCGGATGCCGACTGCAGAAAAAAATATTTCCAAGTCGTGCAAACTAACAGCGTTGGTGGATGTCAATTGAGTCATATACGAATTGGTTTATCGTTACCCTAGTTTGTGATTCGGAATCGGCTCTTTGCACAAACATCATAAAGTAAGAGCGAGGAGTGGCGGAAATAAAATAAGCTAACGATCTTGCTATCGTTAGCTTATTTAAAACAGCCAAGTTGGCTGGATATCCCAATTTTCTTATTTAATTATGAGCAACCCAAACTCTCCCCGCAGTTGAGGCATTTATAACACGCGCCGTTGCGGACGGCCATGTGGCCGCAGCTTGGGCAGGTGGGGGCGTCTTTTTGGAAGTGGTCAATCGCGTCGCTGAGGGTGGCGATGACTTTTTTGGCGCTGGGTTTGTGGCTATTACCGTTGCCATTGCCGTTGCCTCCGTTGGTCAGGGGGACTTCGACGGTGTCGGTGTCTTCGGAGATCGCGAGTTCGGGCACGGGGCGGTTGATTTGTTTTTTTACTTCCTCGAGCAGGCCGGGCATGGCGAGTTCGGGCTGGTTGCGATTGATGGTGTGGGCTTCGCGGTAGCCGGAGATGAATTGGAACGCCATCCAGCGGAATACGTAGTCGGTGATGGAGGCCGCGTTGCGCACTTCAGGGTTCTTGGTGAAGCCGGAGGGCTCGAAGCGTTGGTGCGCGAATTTGCGAACGAGCGCCTCAAGCGGCACGCCGTATTGGAACGCCATGCTGGTCAAGGTGCCGATGCTGTCCATAAGGCCGCCGATGGTGGAACCTTCCTTGGCCATGGTGATGAACAATTCGCCGGGTGTGCCGTCTTCAAAGAGGCCGACGGTCAGGTAACCTTCGTGACCGGCGATGTCGAACTTGTGCGTGACGGCGGTGCGGGTATCGGGCAAGCGGCGGCGCAAGGGCTGGCCAACTTCTTCGCGGAACTTGGCGATCTGGTCTTCGAGTTCCTTGATGCGGCTGGAATTTCCCTCGGCGGTGGGCGCTTTGTCGCCGCCTTCGGTGGTGCGCTTGGTGTTGAGGGGTTGGGAACGCTTGGAGCCGTCGCGATAAATGGCGACGCATTTCAAGCCCATTTTCCAGGCTTGCACATAGGCATCGCGAATGTCCCCGACGGAACATTCGTGCGGCAGGTTCACGGTCTTGGAAATGGCGCCGCTGATGAAGGGTTGTGCGGCGGCCATCATTTTCAGATGCGCCATGTAACCGATGCTGCGTTTGCCCTGGTACGCCTTGAACGCGCAATCGAACACGTCGAGATGTTCCGCGCGCAAGCCGCTGCAAACGATCTGGCCATTGTCGTTGACGTCTTCGATGGTGTCGTATTTCTCGATGTGCGCGATGATCTTGTCAATGTCCACGGCCTTGTAACCGAGGCGGCGCAGGGCTTCGGGCACGGTGCGATTGACGATCTTGAGCAAGCCGCCGCCGGCGAGCAGTTTGTATTTCACGAGCGCGATGTCGGGCTCGACGCCGGTGGTATCGCAATCCATCAGGAACGCGATAGTGCCGGTGGGCGCGAGGACGGTGACCTGGGCATTGCGGTAGCCGAATTTCTGGCCGCGGGCGAGCGCGCGGTCCCAGCAGTGGCGCGCCTCGGTTTTCAAGTAATGGAATTCCTGGCTGGGCTGGATGTTCTCGACAGCTTCGCGATGCTGTTTGATGACGTTGAGCATCGGCTGGATGTTGTCTTTCGCGATGGGTTTCGCGACGTGCGCGCAACTGGCGTCGGCATAGCCTTTGAATGCGCCCATCGCCCCGGCGATTTCAGCGGACTGCTCGTAGGCGTGGCCGGTCATGACCGAAGTGATGGCACCGGCGAGGGCGCGGCCTTCGTTGGAATCATAGGGAAAACCGTAGCTCATGATGAGCGAGCCGAGGTTCGCGTAGCCGAGGCCGAGCGTGCGGAAGATGTGGGAGTTCTCGGCGATTTCCTTAGTCGGATAGCTGGCGTTGTCCACGACAATTTCCTGAGCGGTGATGAAAATGCGCACGGCAGCTTTGAAACGCTCGACGTCAAACATGCCGTCTTCGCGTTTGAACTTCATGAGGTTCAGCGACGCGAGATTGCAGGCGGTGTTGTCGAGGAACACGTATTCGGAGCAGGGATTCGTGGAGTGAATCGGCTCGGTGCTCTTGCAGGTGTGCCATTTCTGGATGGCGCCGTCGTATTGAAGGCCGGGGTCGCCGCAAATCCAAGTGCCTTCGGCGATTTTGTTGAGGAGGGTGTTGGCGTCTTTTTTCTCGAGCGGTTTGCCGCTGGTGACGGCTTTCGTCCACCATTCCTTGCCGGTCTCGGCGGCGGTCATGAATTCATCGCTGACGCGGACGGAGAGATTTTCATTCTGGTACATGACACTGCCATAGGCGTCGCCATTATAAGAACCGTCGTAACCCTGTTCGATGAGCGCCCAGGCTTTCTTTTCTTCCTTCTGCTTGGCGTCAATGAATTCCTCGATGTCGCCGTGCCAATCGCGGATGGTATTCATCTTGGCGGCGCGACGGGTCTTACCACCGGACTTCACGACGTTTGCGACCTGGTCATAGACTTTGAGGAACGAGAGCGGGCCGCTGGGGCGGCCGCCGCCGCTGAGTTTTTCGCGGCTCGAACGCAAGGGCGTGAGGTCGGTGCCGGTGCCGGAACCATATTTGAAGAGCATGGCTTCGCTGTAGGCGAGGTGCATGATGTCTTCCATGTTGTCCTTGACGGACTGGATGAAACAGGCGCTGCCCTGGGGATATTCGTATTGAGTGGAGGCGCGCTCGGCTTCGCCAGTCTGGCGGTTGTAGAACCAATTACCGCGGCCGGATTTTTTGCCGACATCGTATTGATGATGGAGGCCGACGTTGAACCAGACGGGCGAGTTGAACGCGCCATATTGGTTAAGGCAAAGCCAGACGAGTTCGTCGTAATAAATTTCGCCGTCGGCCTTGGTGAAATAACCATCGGCGACACCCCAATCGGCCATTGTGCGGCAGATGCGGTGAATGAGTTGGCGGACGGAAGTCTCGCGCTCGGAGGTGTTGAGTTCGCCGTAAAAATATTTGGAGACGACGACTTTGGTGGCGAGGACGGACCAGTTCTTGGGGACTTCGACGTCGGTCTGGCGGAAGATGACCTTGCCAGCGTCATCGGTGATTTCGGCGGTGCGCTTTTCCCATTGCACCTGGTCGAAGGGCTTTATTTTGGCGTCGCTGAAGATCCGCTGGACTGGCAGGGATTTTTTGGAGGCGGCGGCGGATTTGACGGAACGACCGGCGGGGGCGCCGTGAGCGGGACGGCGGGATTTGCGCGCCGCGCGTGAGGACAGGACTTGATCATGCGTGTCTATCATCGGTTTACCTTTCGAGCAGAATTTAGTGCTAACTTTTTAGATCCAGACGCCCGGGCATTTCATGAAGACAACGGGGGCGATAAAACTCTTAAAAATAGGCCAATTTCAGGGCTTTTTTGCGCTTTTATCAGATCAAAAAACCCCTTTACGTTGGGGATGTCGAAAAAATACCACTACCCCTAGTGGTTACCAAGTAATTTTTTCAAAAAAGTTACGCTAACGATATTCCCCAATAAAAATGGGTGAAAATGGCTGGGGGAAAAGAGGTTTTGGGAGTTGTTCGCAGGGAGGCAAAATGGCTTGTGAATAAGTTTGGGGAAAGGACGTTAGGAAAGCCGTTTTAAACGCGGAGAGGGAATATGGGGAGGGTGAACGTGCTCGCGAGTCCCAATTATTCGCCGATCATTTATTTCACCGCTGCGGTGACATTGAGATTGGGGGCGAGGGTATGAAGAGTGTGGATTATCATGATGCGACGCGGGCGGTTGGTGGGATCGTTGGGATTAGGCATGGTGCGCAGCATTTCCAAGAGAACGGGCACGGCGTTTGAAGCCTGGGCCTTGTGGGTGTCGAGGAAGGCCATTGAAAAGGGAAAAAATTCTGGATCCATGTGAGGCAAAATCTGGACGAACTGCGGCATATAATGTTCGGGGTCATCGTTCAAATCGCTTAGAGAAATTACGATCATCGTGCGGAAGAAGGTGTTCGTCCGGATAAGTTGCTGTTCGAGGAGCGGGATGATGACTTGGGCGTTGGTTTCCATTTTTGACAGCGTCCGTGCGGCGACGGCGGCGGCGAATGCATCGTCGTTAGTCAGGACGGCCAAGAGCGGAGGGATTGCCTCGGGTGCAAGATACGGCAGCGCTTCATAAGCCACTTCCTGTATTCCGCTGGGCGCATCTTTTGGATGATGTTCGTCTTTGAGCATTTCGACGAGGGATTGGACAACGATTTTTTTGCTTGCAGGATCGAACTCGGCGAATGCCTTCTCCGCGGTCTCGCGGCGGTTCAGCCGCTCAGACGAGTTATCGTCCGAGAAGACGTGATGCGTTCGGAGCCAATCAATGGCCGCTGATTTTACACGGTCGAATGAGGTGACTGGCTTTTGGTTGGCGGACTTGCGCACCCAGCTTAGCAACATAGGAATGTGATTGGTGCCGAGTTGCCGCACAACGGCGCGGGAATATTCTTCTTGTTGAGGCAAATCCATCTTCTGTACCCATTCAGTGAGAGTGTAGGCTTCAAAAGATGGTTCCGCCTCGTAACGGATTGCGAAGGTTATGGCGCTGAGCAGGCAGAGGACAAAGAGGAGGACAATCAAACGAGCATGGGGATGCCGTTGCGCGCGACGTTTGTTCAAAGAATCTTCCGCCATGGATAGGTATGGGATAACAGGAAATGGCGGAAGGGAACAGCCGGGAAATTCGATTTATTTTACGGCTGCGTTGATGTCCATTTCCGGCGCGATGGCATGGATGGTATCCACGAGTTGGGCGTGATTGGTTGTGCTGGCGGTATCGGGAGGAGTGTGTTTTAAAATATTTACAAGTTCTGGAATTGCCGGACGTGCCAGTTCTTTGTGGCGGACTAGAAAATCCAGAGTCCAATCCAGGTAATCTGGTTTTATTTCCGGCAAAGCTCGAATGAAAACTGGAACAAATTTTTCTGGAGGGCCACCGATTTTATCGAGTGCCTCAACAGCGCAGATCCTGACGCTGGAATCTTTATTCCGAAGGTTGGCTTCAAGACTCGGAATGGCGGCCTGAACATTGGTACCGATATGTCCACTCAACACGTATTCCGCATCAGCAA
This sequence comes from Verrucomicrobiia bacterium, assembly GCA_036268055.1. Classification (NCBI taxonomy): domain Bacteria; kingdom Pseudomonadati; phylum Verrucomicrobiota; class Verrucomicrobiia; species Verrucomicrobiia bacterium. The sequence goes on from DATAUW010000010.1 coordinate 113,531, forward strand.
CTATGGCGTTGTTCTGATTCGTTAGCAAATCAACCAGTGAGTTGATTGATTCGGGTGCAAGTTCGGACAAAACGGAGATTGCGTTGGCGACGGGCCAGTCAATGTTTGTTTCCTGGCTCTTCGCTTGAACCATTTCAACAAATATTTTGACCATTTGTTTTTTATTGGCAGGGTCAAATTCGCTGAAAGTCCATTCGGCAGTGATAACATGTCCGACATGAGAATATGGGTTTTCAATTAAATGATGCACGGTGAGCCAATACTCAATTTCCCATCGTAATTCCCATGTGTAATTATTAAAAGGCGGTGCGGGAGGTGGACTTTCGCGTATCCAAGCCAATAACATCGGAATCGAATTTGTTCCCAACTGCCGGGTGATCGCGCGGGCGTGTTCCTTTTCCGGTCCTGACCGTGCCGTGCGAATTTGCCAAACCCATTCGGACAAGGTGCGGCCCTCAAAGGAGGGCTCTTTTGGCGTCAGGCTGTGAATGGCGATGGCGATGGTCACGCAGATGACGGGCAGAAGTATCAGCGAGAGGCGCTGGCGCTTTTTCATTTTACCGACCGGCGGATCAGGATGCGCGTCGTCTCGAGCGTCACTGGCTGCCAGCCGTCTTTGGAGACGTGATTGAGCGCCCAGACCATCGAGGCTTCCTGATTGTAATCGGACGCGTTCAGGCCGGACGTGAAGGCCCGCACCGATTGAACGCCGGTCGGCAGGACGAATTGGATTTTGTCGGGCGTATCGTATCGGATGATGCCGTATTCGTAGGTTGGAGTGGTGGCGTAGGAACGCTCCTGGGCATCGCTGGTCCGGGTGAAGTAAATGCCAGCCAAGGCCGCGATGATGATAAATGCTAAGAGAAGTTTTTTCATAATGGTTGCTTAAATGGACGTCCTCGCGACAAGAGGTATTCGGTTTTAGGGGGAATTGCAAGCGTGTGATTGGGGGCAATTTTGAACCGCGGAGGCACGGAGGCGCGGAGGTGGGAGGGAATGATAGGTAACAACCATCGGCATTTATTTTTGTTCGCCGAGGTGGATGATTCCGCGTAGCGTTCATGGCGCAACGAATCATGAATCGCAAACTCAGCCCAGCGTGGACGCTCGCCATTCTTACCGGGCTGAATCTTTTTAATTATCTCGACCGCTACGTGCTCTCGGCGGTGCTGGCGCCGTTGCAAAAGGATTTGCACATCAATGACGGCGACGCGGGGCGGATCATGACGGCGTTCATGATCGGATATTTCGTGACGTCGCCATTTTTTGGTTATCTCGGCGACCGGTTTCCGCGCAAGTGGCTGATCGCGGGCGGGATTTTTGTCTGGAGCATTGGGACGGTGTTGACGGGATTCGCGGCGACGTTTGGGGTGTTGCTGGGTTATCGCGTGCTGGTCGGCCTGGGCGAGGCGAGTTATGCGACGATCAGTCCGAGTTTGATTTCGGACAATTACGAAACGAAACGCCGCAATAATGCGCTGACAATTTTTTATGTGGCGATTCCCGTGGGCGCGGCGCTGGGAAGCATCATCGGCGCGCAGATCGCGGAGCATTATACGTGGCGCGATGCCTTCATCTGGGCGGGTGCGCCGGGGCTGGTGCTTGCGCTGGTGCTGCTGCCGTTCAAGGAGCCCGAACGCGGCGGCAAAGACGGTACCAAAACTTCGGAGACGCCCACGGTGAAAGACATCCTGAATCTCGTGCGCATTCCCGATTACATGTTGGTGGTGGCGGGCTATTGCGCCTACACATTTGCGCTGGGCGCATTTGGACTTTGGGGGCCGACATTTCTGGTGCGCGTTCACAATGTGCCGGTGGCGAATGCGGGAAGTTTTTTTGGCGCGGTGCTGGTGATTTCCGGATTGGTGGGGACACTCATCGGCGGATTCGCGGCGACGCGCTGGCAGAAACGCGACCCGGCGGGTTACGCGTGGACGCTGGCGCTGTCGGTGCTGGCGGCGGTGCCGTTCGTGGTGGCGGCGTTCATGCTGAAAGAAACCTGGGCTTCGATGGCGTCTCTGGCGGTGGCGATGTTTTTATTGTTCCTGTGCACGGGGCCGGTGAACACGCTGATCATCGAGACGGTCCCGGTGAATTTGCGCTCAAGTGCGATGGCGCTTTCCATTTTTGCGATTCATTTGTTCGGCGACATGTGGTCGTCGGAAATTGTGGGGCGGTTGGCGGACCACTGGAACAATCTACGAACGGCGCTGATGATTTTGCCGGGGGCGCTTTTGATTGGGGGCGTGTTGTGGCTGGCGCTGGTGTTTAAGACGAAGATGGGTTTGAATCGCGGAGGCGCGGAGGCGCGGAGGGAAAATTAAAAATTAAAAAGGAAAAGTTAAAAATGGGGATGGCGGGTCTTTGCAGACAATAGCCGCTACTCAGTTTGAATTTCCTGAACTGGTGAGGGTTGAAGTTTGCGCGCTGGCGATTCGGGAGATTTGGTTCAAGGCCCTTTCTTTTAGTTCGCCTTCGGGAAATTGATTGACCCAGGATTTTGCGGCGGCGAGGTCTTGCCAGGCCCACGAATCCACGACGGAGTAGGCGGCTTCTTCCTGGATATTTCCGGTGGCGATTTGCGTGGCGACGATGTCGGCGGCTTCCTGCGGGTGGGCACGAGATTCGGTGAGGACGAGGTGGAGGAGCAGGTTGTCGCGGGTGTCGCCGGGCGGATAATTTTCGGCCCAGTCCAACGCGCCTGGAAAATCGTTGGCGGCCCATTGTTCGGCCAGATTGCCGAGCATGACTTCGCGGCGGGTATCGAGTCCCTGTTGCTCCACGATTTGGATGGCTTGCTGGACGTTGTTTTGCGCGGTTTCAAAGCAGACGCAACTAAGCATGGTATCCTTCTCGCCGGGATCAGAAAGTTGCGCGACCCATTTGGCGGCTTCGTTCGGATCGGTGCTGGCCCAATTTTTTGCAACCACGCGCATGAGTTCGGTGCGCCACGGCTGGGCATCGGCGGATTCGGCAAAGTGCGCGGCAGCCCACGGGTCGGTTTTTATTAAAGCGATGAGTTGATTGGTAAAAATCATTTCCTGATCGGCGGCGTTGGCGGAGTTGAGCGCGCCGAGGATTTGTTGGATGAGCTTCGCCGTGCCTGAGATGGGAGATGTCTCCGGCACGGGCGAAGGTGTTTTGATTTTTGCCGCGCCATTATTTTCTGCGGGTGCGGCGGTGGCGATCAATTCGGCTGGCGATTGATCCGGAGCGGGGGACGCGAAATGTCTTCGCGTGATGTCAATGGCGATGAGTAAAACGAGGCAGCCTGAACAAAATGCGAGGGAGGATGATTTCATAAGCATTCGCGCAAGCTGCCTCTAATAATCTCAGTCTATCATTGATGTCCGACGAGGATGGCGTTCAGTTGATAGCCATAACCGGCGGCGGTGTTTGTGAAGGTTTGGGTCGTACCCGTCGCCGTGAAGGTGCACAGGATGTAACCGCCGAGCGATGGGCTTCCGCCAGCGAAGGCGTAGGATTGATTCGAGCTTGAGGCCGAACCGGTGGTGATTTGGAAGGTGCGCGTGCCCATGCCGGAGCGGGTGTCGGCTTCGAGGAACAAGACTTTATAGGTCGTGCCCGAAGTGAGACCGGTGAGGGTCAAGGTTCCGTTGTTGATGCCGAGTTCGGCATCGCCGAGAACGGTGTTGAGCGGCGTATCTCCACTGGAACCGCCGCCGCCGAGGAAACCGGAGACCGCATAGGCGCCCGTGCCGCCGTAGGTGATATGAGAACTTGGATAGGCGGCAAAGGTGTAGCCGTTGGCGGTGGTTTCGGCGGAAGAATTGCCGAGGCTGACGCCATAGACTTCCTGCGCGGTGGTGCCGGCCATAGTGAGAACGGAATCGCTGGTGAACGTGCCGCTGGTAAAGGTCGGCGCAGTTACTGAAGTGGAAGTTTCCCACCAGTTGAAGTTTTCGCCGCCGTTGTCGAAGACGATTCGGATGTCGTGATAAGTCTGACTGTAAGAGCCGTAGGGGCCGAACGAGACGTTGGCATAGGTTTGCCATCCGCCAGTGTTGGGCAGCGTGACCGAAGCTTTCGCAACGCCGTCAATCACCAGGTGCGCGGTGCAGCCCGAGTTCGGAGTGGCGACGCGCAAGACAAACGTAGGCGTGCCATTCAAAGGCACGTTGGTCCATTCGAGCCATTCGCCGCTTTGAATCCAACCGACGTTGTAACCGCCGTTGGCGTCGGTCGTGGTTTGGATGGCGATATTGCCGTTGCGATAGTAATTCGTCAGGCCGTTGCCGCCGGCAGCGCCGCCGAACCAATCGCAGGCTTCGGCCTCGAACAATAGAGTCGAAGGAAAAGGATTGCGGCTGTATTGGCGCAAGATGCCGATGCGCTGATTGGGGTAATCATAGAGATTGCTGCTATAGGGAAGCGCGACGCCGTTGGCGTTTATATTGCGGACGCGGAACATCGCGGCGTCCTCTTCGTAATCGGTGAAACCCTCACACAAGGTGATGAGCGCGCCAGCGCCGACGGTGGCGGAGAGGCCGGTTTTGAAAAGCGCTCCGTGGTTGGGATCGAGAAATCCGCTCTGACCGGGGTGTTGGAATTCCGCGCAGGCCACGCCAACAGAAGTGCCGTTGTAAGTCGTGAGTGTATGAGAAGGACCGCTGGGGCCGGCAATGAACCAGCCTTGCATGCCGTCGAGGATTCCGGTGTTGGTGCAAGTGGTGTCATGCTGCGTGGTGGCGGCATCGTCAATGATGATGGGATTGAAACCGAAATCGCGCTGGCAGGAATTTCGGACGTAGGTGAAGGCGCGCGACAAGTTACCTTGGGCATTCGTGATGAAGAGCGGGCCGGACGACCAGATGATGATGACGGGGCGGCCGTTGATTTTGAAACGATTTGCGTCGGGGACAGTTTGGAAAAAGATTTTGTAATTGTAGTCGTAGATAAACTTCCAGTTATTCGTGTTACTCAAATCCATCGGCGTGGCGTAACCGTAGCCTTTGCCGATGGACTGATTATATTGGGCGCACCACGACGCGGCGTTGTCGTCGAAGCAGGCAAATTTCAAAGTGTTTTGCAAACCGCGCGCGTTGACGGCGGCGACCATCGGGGCCATTTGGCTGGGCGGGTTGTTGGTGTTGGGCCAGGAGCCGGTGCAGTTCGGGCATACGAAATCCACGCCGGCTTGCTGGAGTTGCTCGACCCACGTCGCCCACGTCGGACAGTTGGGATCGTAGGGGCTGCCGCCCATGGGATTGAACATGGAGATGTTCAGTTGGTTGGGATAGGTGAGCGGACCGGTGAGTTGCGAGCTGTATTGATAACCGCAGGTGACACCGAGGTATTGGGCTTGCGCGCGGTCCATCATTAGAGCGAGCAATATCAGGAGGACGGCGGTGATTGTAGAAACGAGGGGCAGTCTATTTATTTCTTTTCTATTCATAGGATGCTCTTTCAGTAAACGTGACGGTTTAGTGGAACTGCCGCTCAACCGAACGGCAGGTACGGCTTACGAATGTGCGAATCCGACGGGCCGGCGGGAGGCCGGGGAAAAGACTAAGGGCTTATCACCCGACGGTAGAACGAGTCGCAGTTTGCGCATATCCCCGAAAGCGGTTTCAAAAAAGGGGATACCGAAAAAATAATTTGGCAGTTTGGGAAAATTAAAAATTAAAAATCTAAAATTAAAAATTCGGAAACTGAGCGTAGCGGTGGGAGACCATGACGTTGCACGGCGTTAATTGAACTGCGGAGACGGAAATAACCGGGTTGAAATCATGCCCGGTTGTTCCGGCTCTTTTGGGGGGGACGCCGAGGACGATGTCGAATTTTATTTGGCAGCTTCAGGTGATGAGCCGATTTGTTTGAGTGCGGCGAGTGCGCCGTCGCGGATCTGGAGATTTGGATTGTGAGTGGCGGCTTCGCGGAGGATGGAAATGGCTTCGGCGGCGGCGGGCCCGGCCTTATTCAGATCATAGATGGCGAGTCCGGCGCAGGAACCATTCGTCTTGATATCGTCCATCAAAACGAGGTGGGCGTCGTGGTCAGCCGGATCCACTTCCAAGGTGGTGGCGGCGGCGTAAACACGAATTCCCTCGTCGGCGGAGGCCAATTGGGTTTTCGCGTGCGACAGAATCACGTCACGGGGTGTGCCGATGTTTTTGAGGGCAACGGCAATCTGGGAAAAATTAGCGGCGTTCGTTCCTTTCAGCATTTTCAACAAGGCAGGTTCGGCGGGCCGTGCAGTCGCACCGAGTTCGCCCAGTGAATAGATGGCATATTGTCCGACGACCACGTTGTCCAGCAGATTCGTGAGATGCATCAGGGCGTAGGTTTGGCCGGGGTCTATGCGCAAGGCTGCGGTGGCCAATTCCTCGCAATTGTACCAGTCGTTTTCACTGTCGAATAAAATTTTTATCGCGGGAAGGGCTTCGGCGGATTCGCGGCCGAAGTGGCTCAACACAATGGCGGCTTCGAATTGAAGATGTTTGCCGGTGTGTGGGTCGTTCAGCAGTTTCAGCAGGGCCGGCCGGGCTGACCGCGCTGCGCCGCGAATTGAACTCAGTGATTGCAAGGCAAACTCGGGTGATCTGGTGTCGGGATCGTCCAGCGCAGCGATGAGGTACGGAACCACGGATTGAGCATTGTCACCCGTGCCGCCTAAAATAAATAAGGTTTGTTGATGGGCGTAAGTGTTGGTTGCCGGCAGGAATTTTTGCAGCAACGGGAGAAGCTGACTGGCCGGCGGTCGAATTTGCAATAACGCGAATGCGGCGCTGGTGCGCATTTCGAAGTAGGACACGGGACGCGGCAATCCCCAGCTCCGGGGAAGGCGGTTGAGGAGGGCGGAGTAATTGGTCCGCAAGACGGAATCCTGGCGAAAATCGTAGGATTGCTGGACCAGAAATGGAACGGCGTTGGTGCCAAAATATTTCAGTCCCGGGTTCAACTCGCTGCCAAAACGAGTATGACAATATTCGATGAACCAGGAGTGAAGCGATCTTCCTTCATACTTGGGTTCGGAGGCGGATTGCCAAATGAGTATGAACAGCCCGGCAAGTGCGGCGAGCATTCCCGCCGGAATGAAACGACGGAGCTTGCGATGGGGCTTCGGGTTCACGCCGAGACATTTGACCGGAGGGAGGCCGGGATGTCACGGACGATTCCGGTGGTGAAAAATCATTGGGTGGGAATTTGACCTCTCGATCATTTTCTTAGATGAAAGGAAAGTTGGCGCTCAATGTTCCCGTTCTTTTGGGGTAACGCCGAGGACGATGTCGAATTTGGCGGCGAGTTCGCCGACGCGGGAGGTTTTTAGCGGGACGAAATCCACGGTCACGGAATCGCGCGCGGCGGCGTCGCCGATGTCGCGGTAGATGCCGTCGCGCATATTGCCGGGCTCGCCTTTGATGAAGAGTTGGGTGGTCCAGTCTTCCTGGCCTTTGATTTTAACTTTGAAATGGATGTGCGGCGCCTGGCGGCCATTATAGGCGATGGGCTTGAGGGTGCGAAAATAATATTCGCCGCTGGAGCCGGTGAGGAAACGGCCGAAGCCCTGGAAATTTTTATCGTATTGCGCGCGGTTGCCGGCGTCGGCGAGGTAGATGCCGTCGTGATCCACGCTCCAGATTTCAATGGTGGCATCGCGGATGGGATCGCCGCGCCCGTCGAGGAGGCGACCGCTCAAGTGGGTGACATCGCCGATGGCGGGGGTGATGGAATCATTGACGATGATGAGGTCGTTGTCGGTATCGAGCGGGAGTTTGGGCGGGTAGAACGGGCCTTCGGTGACGGAAGCAGTTTTCCTGAGTGTGCGAGTGAGTTCTTCGGCGAAGACGCCGTGGACGCTGACCAATGCGGCGGCGAAGGCGGCATTGCGAATGAAGTTGCGGCGAGGATTGAAGGTGGCGGGCTTGACTAATGTATTGTTCATAAAAAGTTCTTTGGTTGTTTGATGCTTACTCGGCATATCGAACGATTGCGTTCATAGGTGAGTTATAGAACTTTTTTTTATTGCCGCTAGAAATTTTACATGGGCTTAACGGAGAATGGGGGGATTTTACCATTGGTTTACAATTCCAGCGCCTGCTGTGAGGGAATGGAGTATTTCGAGCGTCCTTTCAGGACGCAGAAAAGCAATGGATTAAGTGTTCCGGGGGTATCGTCGCGCTTCGCGCGCCTCAACCGCCCGGCTAATGTCCGGCAACCCTCCGGGTTGTAAGAAGCTGCTGTGTTCCGCGGGCACAAGGACATGCGCCGGACGGATTAGCAGCGTGAGCTTTAGACTTGAGCTTTGGGCACGCGTTTGCGCGGGCCTTTTTCCTGGGTGGGAAGTGTCTGGGTGGAATCGGGGAATGGTGGTGGTGGCAGGCTGGCCGCGGCCTGGACGGCTGACTCGCGTTGCTTGACGGTTTCCGGCAATTTCGCGGGACCGGATTTGTCGTCGGAGAAACGGAAGGCGGCGGTGAGATCGCCGAAAGTTTTGCGGCGCCAATCGGTGATGTTCGTCTCGGTGACGCCGGTGATTTTTTCTACGAATTGCAGGACGGACGTGTGGTCGAAGGGTTGGCTGCATACCCAGCCGCCGGCGGTCCACGGTGAAACGATGACGCACGGCACGCGGAAACCGCCGCCGATGGGTAGGCCTTTGATAAATTCGCCCGCGGTTCCTTCCGGCGGCACAGGTGGCGCGACGTGATCGAAGATGCCGTCGTTTTCATCGTAGTTCAGGATGAACACGGTCTTGGCCCAGACTTCGGGATTGGAAGCGATGGCTTCGATTTTTCTGGCGACGAAGTCCGCGCCGGCGGCGGGCATGTGGTCGGGGTGTTCGGATTCGATGCCGGTGGGCATGATCCAGGAAACAGTCGGCAGCTTGTCGTTGCGCGCGTCCTGGTCGAATTGATCCGACGCATCGTGAGAGAGGCCTTTGCGGTAGAGCGGTGAATCAGGCTGCGCCTGTTGAAAGGCGGTGAAATATTGCAGTACATTGAACGGCTTTTTTTGATCGTCCTCGCTGTTGGACTGGTTATAAATTTTCCAACTGACGCCCGCTTTTTCCAATCGCTCGGCATAAGTCATCCAGCGGAATCCACCCTTGATGGCTTTGTTCCGGATGAGCGGTCCCCCATCTTTGCCTTCGGGATCAATCGTGCCGGTCATCCAATACATGCGGTTCGGCCAAGTGGGGCCCATGACGGAACAGAAATAGCCGTCGCAAATGGTGAAGGCTTCGGCGAGCGCGAATTGAAAGGGAATGTCCGCGCGCGTGTGATAACCCATGACATAAGGCGCTATGTCGCCGTCAGCCTTGCGATGCGCGGGGAGCCAGTTGTCCATTTTGCCGCCGTTCCAGGAGGCGTGCTGGACGGCGAAGGCGTGGCTCGTGGAAGGAAGTTTTTGCGCGGAGGTTTTTAGCGTGTCGAGATGAAAGGGCAGGAGATAGCCGTTGGGGTTTTGCGGGTCAGGCTGGTGAAAAACAGATTTGCCGTTGGGCAATATCAGGGCGTTGGGATCATCAAAGCCGCGAACGCCCGCCATGGTACCGAAATAATGATCGAAGGAACGATTCTCCTGCATCAGCATGACGACGTGTTTGATGTCGCGCAGAGAGCCGGGACGCGGGGCATCTTCGGCGAGCGCGCGCCGAATGCTAGGCGGCAGAATTGAGGAGGCGGCAGCGAGCGCGGCGAGGCGGGCGGCAGAACCTATCAACCGGCGGCGAGTTATTTTGCGGGAACCGAAAACGTCGTTTTGCATATTTCAAGGACGATATTATGGGCGAATATTCAGCGCGATAAAAATTTGTGGTGAAACAAAATTGTAACTGAATTGACATGGGATTGTGATGAGGCAGCGTTGAGTTACTGCATGAGGTAGCATTGAGTTACTGCTTTCGCGGATGCGAATGGGTGGAGAATTTTATTTATTTTTTCATCGGACCGAGTGGCAGGAGGGTTTTGCCGTAGAGTTCGTTGAGCACCTGGGCGAGGCCGGTGTAGATGGCGGCGAATCCGCAGATGAGTCCTTCAAAGCCGGTGAAATGGCGGAAGGGGGCGGAGGCGTTGGTGAAATCGCCGATGGCGAGGAGGAAGAAAAGGATGGTCAACGTGCCGAAGACGAATTGCAGCGCGCGGCTCAGGCGCAGGGTTCCGATAAACATGACGGCGGTGAAGATTCCCCATAGGGCAAGGTAGGCGGACATGGCGGTTTCATCGGCGGCATTGGTGAGGGACCATTTGGGGAGGAGGATGAGCATCACGAGCGAGAGCCAGAAAAAGCCGTAGGAAATAAAAGCGGTGGCGGCGAAGGTGCTGCCCTTTTTCCATTCCATGAGTCCGGCGATGACTTGCGCGATGCCACCGTAGCAAACGCCCATCGCGAGGATCATGCTGTTCATTTCGTAGAAGCCAGCGTTGTGGAAATTCAGCAGGACGGTGGTCATGCCGAAGCCCATCAGGCCGAGGGGCGCAGGGTTGGCGGTGGTGTCTTTGAGTTGGATGGTGGAGGCCTCGCTCATGGTGATAGAGTGGTTTGGGTTGGGGACGCGCCGTTTGTAGCAAGGTTCGGGCGGGGAGGGAATAGATTTATTGGCAGAAGTGTGCCGTGGGGCGCATCCGCGCACTGTCCCCAAATGGCAGGGTGGCGCTGCCGTGCCGCCGAAGTTCTGGAGGGACGAAAGAAATTTTCCTGAAATCATCCAGGCTTGCGCCGCGTTCATTTCATCAAATTCTTTCGTCCCTTGCGGGACTTGATTCGCATCGTGTGGTTACCCAGCCATAAATGGCTGGGCTAAGATCTTTCGTCCCTGCGGGACTGGGGCGGCGTTGGCGCAGGCGGCGGCATCGAGATCCGGCTCGTGTCTTGGTGAATGTCACGGCTCGCATGGACGCTCGCCGTCCCATTGGTTTAGAGCGGGAGGTATTCGGGGTGGATGCCGGATTCGTCGCAGTGGAGGATGGCGATGGAGCGGGGTTGGTTGAAACGGGGTTTGCCGGCGTAACCGGGATTGAAGTAGAGGGTGCGGCCGATTTGTTCGTGGTGGGGTTTGTGGCTGTGGCCGAAGACGACGACATCGGGTTTTTCGCGTGCGATGCGGCGTTTGGCGACGTCGGAAAGTTGTTGGGGATTGATGATGTGGTGGAGGAGAAATTTTCGGCCGGCGAGTTGGAGGACTTCGGTGTCGCGGAAGTCGAGGGCTTCATCGGTATTGCCGGTGACGGCGGTCACGGGAGCGACGTATTCAAGCTCGAGGATGATGAAGGGCAGGCCGATGTCGCCAGCGTGGAGGATGTGGTCAACGCCTTTGAAGAGGGCGGGGATTTGCGGGTCGAGATAATTGTGGGTGTCGGAGATGACGCCGATTTTCATGGGTGGTTAGAAAAATGGTATGTGATGTAAAATTTCCGGCAGTGTTTTAGCAGGGGCGATGAGACTGTGCAAAATGATTAGCGGGGCAGGGAATTACTCATGTCCAGGGTTGGGAGTGGTTTCGAGTTACTCGGTGGAGTTACAATTCATTTCATTTCTCAGAATTTTGCTTTATCTCGGAATGAGATTGGGCTATGGTCGCGTCTCTTAAATGCTCGTCGTGAAATGATTCACGAATGCGATGAGAAAGTAACCTGATGTATCTGAAAGACGGACTGCGTAACTCCTTCCATTTTCTCTTTTTTTGCCTGGCTGGGATGGCTCTGAGCACTTGTGCGTGGGCGGCGGATAATGCGCAGTTGGTTTCGGTTTCGATCACGAATGGCACGCTGGTGATGCCGCGAACGGTGTTCACGCAGACGTGGACGATGAAGAACACGGGAACGACGACGTGGTCACCGACGTTCAATGGTTATACGATGAACATTGTCGGCGAGGACAGTTTGGGAGCAACGCCGCCGGCGGCGAAGACTTTTTCTTCGCATATTCTATCTACGTTTATCGGCAGCGGCGCGTCCGTTCCGCCGGGCGGACAGGCGACGTTCACGATGAGTTTTATCGCGTCGGAAACGCCGGGGCCGGTGACGGACACTTTTCGACTGAACAATTCGAGCAGCGTATTTTTCGGGCCGACAAATACGGTGCAAGTGGTGGTGGCCGCGGTGGGTTCGACCAATCAATATGATCGCGCGCGGGCGGTTTCCTACGCGAACAATTATTGCGGTTATGTGAACAGTGACGGTTACTTTTGGACGAACGGTTCGAGTTACGCGACACTTACTCCGCTCTCAACGGCTCCGGCGAGCGGGCTGGGGGATGATTGCGCGCATTTCGTTTCCTGTTGCATCGGGCGGGAGGCGCATGTGCGGGGCGGCGGGCTGGTGATTCCGAGCCGGGTCCCGCCGACTTACGGCGAACCGGGCGCGGCGCATATCGTCAACACGACGCTGATCGCGCCGGGTTATGCGGTGGAAGTTTTTTCTTTGGATGACATGGAGCCCGGCGATCTGGTGGGTTGGAATTGGGAAGGGAATACCGATGTGGCCAATCTCGATCACGTCACGATTTATTTGGGAAACGGTTTGCTGGCATCGCATTCGGCTTCGAGCCTGGATGTGTCGGCGAATTCGTGGTATCAGGGTTCGGAATCAAGAGCGGTGCGGCATCTGATTCATATTCTCGATGCGCCGACGATCGCTTCGTTCGCGGCTGGGAAAAATCTGGTGCTTTCCTGGGGAACGAATTGGACGGGCTATGCGTTGTATTCGTCAACGAGCCTGGCTCCCGGGGCGGCGTGGACTAAAGTGGCGAAATCTCCAACGGTGGTGGGCAAATTCAATATGATGACGAATGCGATGTCTTCGAGCGCGACGTTTTATCGGTTGATATTGCCGTGAGGTTTGTGGGGTGAAGTGATTCGGGGGTGTTGGAGGTTTACTCTTTTACTTGATGGCGTTCAGGCGAGGGGCATAGTTCAATTTCATTGTGCGTTTTTCATTACCGGCGGGTGCCTATAGGTAAGAAAATGTATGACGCCGGATATTGAACTGCTAACGCAATACGTAAAACGACGGGATGAAGCCACCTTCGCCGAGTTGGTGCGCCGCCATCTGGATCATGTTTATTCCACCGCCTTGCGCCTGGTCAGCGGCGATGCACATTTGGCGGAAGATGTTTGCCAACTGGTTTTTGCCGACTTGGCGCGCAAGGCGGACAGTCTCGCCAACTGCAATGCCTTGAGCAGTTGGCTGCATGTCAGCGCGCGGTTCGCCGCCGCGAAACTCGTGCGGACTGAACAGCGGCGCCGTCAACGCGAACAGGCCACCCTCGCCATGCCCTCAACCACTCCAAACTCTGAGCCGGATTGGGATCAGGTGCGCCCGATTCTGGATGAAACCATTGCCGAATTGGACGACGCCGATCGCGATGCGCTGTCGCTGCGGTATTTTGAAAAGAAGCCGTTCACCGAAGTCGGTTCGGCGCTGGGCGTGTCGGAAAATGCGGCGCGGATGCGGGTGGATCGCGCCGTGGATAAATTGCGGAGCCGACTGGCGTTGCGGGGAATCACGTCAACGCTGGCGGCATTGGGGACGGCGCTGGCGCAGGAAATCGTGGCTCCCGCACCGGCGGCGTTGGGCGCGAAAATCGTTGGGCAAACGATGGCGGGAATTGGCGCGGCGGGAGTGAGCGCGGGAGGTTTTACGCTGGCGGCGAAATTGGGATTCGCGGCGCTGGCAATCGCGGCGCTGGTCACGGTGGGAATTTTAGCGCAGCCGAAAAAAACGGTTGTGACTCAAGAGGCTGCCATTTCGGCGGCCGGAGGAGGTGGGACGGCGGCATCGGTGCCGGAAACGACGAGCACCAAGCAAATGCCGCTGGCGAAGGCAAGGGCATTGGCGAAAGTCGTGAAGCAGGACGCGCCGGTGTTGCATCTGGTGGATAAAAGTACGGGGGCGGCGATTCCAGACCAGACGATTGGTTTGCTCGGATGGGCGCGGGGGTCGCAAACCTTGGTGGAGAAAAAAGTGGAGTTGAAGGATGGCCAGTGCGTGTCGCCGTTTGATCCGAATTATATGAGCGGAGATTATTGGATCATCACGCATGTGGAAGGTTATGCGGATACGAGATTGCGCTGGGTGCGGCAAAGAGGGGACGTGATTCCTGACGCTTATACGGTGGAATTAGTCCCGCCGGTATTGCTGCATGGCACGGTGGTGGACCCGCAGGGCAGTCCGGTGGCGGAGGCGTCGGTAGAGTTCGGATGCAGCGGCATGTGGGAAAGCGAAACTGGGCCGGAGGATCATCGCTTTGACCAGGTGAAGGTCACGACGGATGCGCAGGGGCATTGGGAGATGAACCGGATTGCGGAAGATGTATTGCCTTTTATCAGCGGCGATGCGTCGCACCCAAAATATTCGCGAGTGGGTTTTTCGCCGACGGCCCCGCTGGAGACACTGGCGAAATTGCGCGATGGTTCTTATGTGTTTCAACTTGGCGTGGCGGGAGGAGTGGTGGGCCGGGTGGTTAATACCAATGGCGAACCGATCACGAATGCTCTCGTCCGCGCCGGTTATGTGGACGAGGTCAATAGCCGCACGACGCATACCGATGAGAATGGCATGTTCGAGTTGACGGGTTGCAAACCGGGTGACACACCGGTGACCGCTTCCATGAAGGGTTACGCGCCTGCCGTAATTTCCGTCAATGTGGGTTCAAATTCGACGCCAATCAGCTTGACGCTCACGGAGGGCAAGACGCTTCGCTTGCGAGTTGTGGATGCGAAAGGAAGGCCGATCAAAAAAGCTAGTGTATGGTATGCGTCCCTTGATCTTAATTTGCCGACACCGTTGCCGCAGGTCGAGTTTCAGCGCAAGGCAGATGAGGAAGGACGAATTGTGTGGGAGCATGCGCCGGATCAAGCGCTGCCGTTGCAATTTTCCGCCGACGGCTATCTGGAACAAGAACATGAAACGGAATCCATTCGTCCGGATGATTCGGAGCATGTCATCACTTTGTCCCGGGCGTTGTTCATCTCGGGCACGGTGCGGGATGCTGATTCGGGGGATTTGCTGCCGAAATTCCGGTTGAGTATTGGCACGGTTCAGCCGACCGGACGGGGCGACGTGACGCCGTGGTGGAGTCCGATTGATCGCTTTAATCCGCTGCTCGCTGGTGGACAATTTCGCAAGTCGCTCGATGAACCGGTGATCGGTGGGACATCGAACCTGGGTTATATTTTTCGGTTTTCGGCGGAGGGTTACAAGCCGGAGGTGACGCGCTTGTATCAACCGGATGAAGGGGCGCAGGAACTCGACATCAATTTGCATAAGGCGAAGGAAGTTCAAATCACGGTGTATCGGGCGGATGGAACCATAGCCATCGGCGCGCAAGCGGGGTTAATGGCGCCGGGGGTGGAACGGAGTTTGGGTGTTGGGAGGTTCACTTCGATGTATGGCGCGCTGGATCCGGTGTGGATTCGGACGACGGATGCGAGTGGACAATTTATGCTGCCGGATGATGACGGTGTTCAGGAGATTGCGATTGTTGATCCGAGCGGATTTGTGAGTGTGGCGCCGAATGAATTGCGCAAGGCCGGGGTGGCGCATCTGCAACCGTGGGCGCGCGTGCAGGGCGTGGTCATGTGGAATGGGCGTCCGCTGGCGAAGGAGGCGTTGAATCTGATGAGGACTTACTCGCCGGGGAAAAATCTCTATAAACTGGACTTTGAATTATTTCGCACGGAGACAGATGCGGAGGGCCGGTTTGAGTTTGCGAAGGTGCCGCCGGGAGCGTTTCAGGTGATGAGATGGGTTCCGAGTAAAGACAATGAGGGAAGACAGATGAACATGGGAGTTCCAATCGCTGATTTTGAATTGAAGGGTGGGGAGACGAACGAGCTGACGTTGGATGCGGATGTGAATGTGCAAGTTCAGGCTCTGCGGGCGAGGAAGTAGTTGCGAGTTGGCTGGCCACTGCCGCGCGCAAGGCTAAAGACAAGCGGGCGCGGGAAAGTCCAGCGAGGTTTCAGCTTTTAATCGGCAGCGAATAGCCTGAGATTATGCCGGCGTGACGCTTCCGATTAAGTTTCTGGTTGGTGGACTGGTAATTGCCGGAGCCCTGCTCGCGGCGGGTCACGCGATCATTTACAAGCGCGATTCTCGTTCGGCGGCGTTGTGGATCGTCGTCATCTGGCTCATGCCGGCCATCGGGCCAATACTTTACCTGCTTTTGGGAATTAACCAGGTGCGGCGCCGCGCCGTGGCGTTGCGCGAAGCGATGGTTCGCCATCGCACAACGGCGGACTTCACCGAATCCGACCTGGGGATGCGCGAAGCCGAGCATCTTGAGCCGCTGGCGCGATTGGTGGGTGAGGTTGCCGCGCGCCCGCTGTTGCCGGGAAACGCCGTCGCGGTATTGGTTGATGGCAAGGAGGCGTACCCGGCGATGCTGGAGGCGATTGAATCGGCGACGAAATCGGTTGGGTTGGCGAGCTATATTTTCGATGCGACGGGTATCGGGGAGCGATTCATCGAGGCGTTGGCAAGCGCGCAGAATCGCGGGGTGGAGGTGCGGGTTTTGGTTGATGCGGTGGGGGCAAAATATTCGTGGCCATCGGCGGCGCGCGCTTTGCGGCATCGGGGAATTCAAGCCGCATTGTTTAATCCACGGTTGACCCCTCGCTGGCTGCCCGACATCAATCTGCGAAACCATCGCAAGATTCTGGTGGTGGACGGCACGGTGGGTTTCACGGGGGGATTCAACATCAAGCACGAATTCTGGCAGCCGGAAACTCCCGCAAAACTTTTTCGTGATCTGCACTTTCGCATCAACGGGCCGGTGGTGGCGCATTTGAGCGAAGTCTTCGTAGATGATTGGCAGTTCGCGACCGGCGAGGCGCTGCGCGGCGATAAGTGGTTTCCACCACTCCCGCGTTGCGGGGATGTGCTGGCCCGGGGCATCGAAGCGGGGCCGGACGAAAGTCATGACCGATTGCGGTGGGTGATCATCGGCGCGCTGAACAGCGCCCGGCGTTCAGTGGAGATTCTCACGCCGTATTTTTTGCCTGATGCGGGAATTATTTCCGCGCTGACGGCGGCGGCATTGCGGGGAGTGGAGGTGAATATCATTTTGCCGGAGCATTCGAATCTGACTTATGTGAACTGGGCCACGTTTGCGCAACTGTGGCAGGTGCTTCAGCATGGCTGCCGGGTATGGCTGACGCGCGGGCCGTTTGATCACTCGAAATTAATGGTGGTGGATGGCGTGTGGGCGTTTTTGGGTTCGGCTAATTGGGACACGCGGAGCTTGCGATTGAATTTTGAATTCAATGTCGAAGCCTACAATGCCGAACTGGGCAAAGGGTTGGAGGAACTCGTGCGCGGGCGGCGCGCCGAAGCGCGAGAATTGTCGTTGGCGGAAGTGGACGCGCGCTCTTTGCCGATCCGATTGCGCGACGGGATTGCGCGTTTGTTCGCGCCGTATCTTTGAGCGGGAACGTGCCGCGGCGATTACTATTGAGCCGGGGGCATGGGCGCGTGGATGGTGATGCCGAGGGCGTCGGCGACGGAGCGTTCTTTGGTGTCGGATGGAGAATTGACAACGTGGAGTTGGTGGGTGGCGGGATCGCGGTAGGCCATGGTGGAGGAGCCGCCGCCGTCGAGATTGATGGCGGTGTCGCAGCCCAGGGCGATCATTTCGGCGGAGAGTTCGCGCAGGGTCATGCCAATTGAGAGGTTGGGCTGGCGGCCGTCCACTACGACTAAAGTCAGGAGCGTGCCGGTGCGATCAATGCCGACGGCGGTGCGGGGGTTTCGCGCGAGGGCAAAGGCATTGGTGTATTCGACGGGCTGGCCGCCGCGGACGAGGATTTGCCGGCCACCGATGATTTCCCAAGCGCCGATGTTGGTGGGGGCGGTGGTGATGGCGGAGAGGAGCAGGGCGGTGTGGTTGGTGGTGATGACGAGGCAGGGGCGTTTGCCTTTTGGCAGGTGCCAGAGCTGGCCATCGGTCATGGCCATGCCCTCGGGGGTAGCGGGTTTGCCGCGAACGTAACCGGTGTTGCGGCCTTCAATATCTTTCGTGGATTTGGCGGAGAAAAAGTCGCCGTTGATGGCGATGTCGAAGCCTTCGCGCGCGGCGATTTCGCTGACGGGCAGGAGGGTGGTGGTCCAGGGGCCATCGGCATCGGGAGCGGGACCGCCGCGGGAGACTTTGGCCGAAACGCGAGGGTCGGCGAGATTAATGGTGACTTCGTGGATGGAGAAGTTGGGGTCGCGGCGGACGATGTGGGAGTAAGTCACGGGTGAAGCCGAGGGGGAATTTTGCGCGGCGCAGGTGAGTCCGCAGGCGAGGAAATTTATTGAAAGTATTTGTTTTAATTTGCGCGATAAAAACATAGGGGAGCGATGGTAATTGAGAGGAGGGATTGTGCAAGCCACGTTGTTGGGCGCTTGTTTGCCATTTGTTTCGACCAAGCGTTGCCAATCGTCAGGTGCCAGATTTCCAATTTTCTCGTTGGCCGCAAGTTAATGAGGAGTTGGGAAGAAGGCGGTAACGCGCCTTGGGGCGCGACTCGCTTTGCTCTATATGGTGGAGGAATTTTCGCGGGTAACCCCGGTAGGCTCCGGGCGAGCCAACCCGGGGGCTAAGTTCCACAACCGCCGTTCGGGATTGTATGTCCTTTTGTGCATCCTGGGTTTTTCTAGGAGTCTTAGCAGTAAAAAATTCGAAAGTCATAGACCGTCCACTAAAGGGAAATAGGCATTTTAGGTTTTGGAGTATTTCTATTGACGCATATTTAACTTTTCATACCATGCCGGGGTTCCAGGAGACATCCGCATCAGACGGAAATTGTAAAAAAATGAAACCTCCAATCACAATCTACACGACACTCATTGCATCCCTACAACTACTTCTCCTCTGTGGATGTATTAACGGCAGGACTCTCCGGATTGATTACGAAAATTATTCCGAGGCATACGGTAATGCCTTCAACAAACAGCTTTTGTTGAATCTCGCACGGGAGTCAGAGCAAGATCCAGTGTATTTTTTGCAATTAGGCTCGATCAGTTCTCAGTACCAATTCAGCACTTCTGGCGGTCTAACTCCATCGGCAACGAGAACCGCTCCTATAGCGGGTGGTGCGGGGCTAATTCAGCGCACCTTAACCCTGGGAGGCAGTTTTAACACCGGGGCAACTCAAACTCCGGTATTTCAATTTCTTCCCATTACCGGGAGCAATTACGTTCAGGCGTTACTTGAACTGGTGTCGGACAAAGTTTTCTGGGCTTACTATGATCAGGGTTGGGAGGCTGATTGGTTGGTGCGAATGATGGTGGACTCGATCCGGGTGAAGGCGGATATGCCGGGCCACGCCAACCAGGAAATAATCTATTTCAATGATCCTACAGATCCCACGTTTCCCGAGTTCCTGGAGTTTTGCAATGAGCTTCGGGATGCTCAATTCTATCAAACTCTGGTCGTCGAGAAAACCACTAATGCCGCGAATGTTGTGTTTAAGGGCAGCAATCCCAAGTTAAGCGAGGTCGTAGGCGCCATTCAAGCGGGACTTTCCGTGGAGAACGAATCGGGCGTAACAACTGTCAAAGCGAAGACCGAAATGAAATTCGAGCTTAAGCTTAATGAACTCTGCGATCCAAACGAGTATAAAGACTGTTACGCCTGCGATGAAACGACATTGTCTAATTCACTGGCATTTGCAAGGAAGGTTCGGACGATTGAGTTTACAATTCGAACTTTTGAATCAATAATGAATAATGTCGCGTGTGAAGAGGACCTTTTTACGAACCTATACAACACCAGGAATATCAGATTTACCAACGATGCGTACGGTCCGATTGCAGTTATAACGCGAAGCTTACCGTATGATGTTCGCCCCGGCGACCAAGCGACGTTCACCAATCGGCCAATTTTAATGATTAAAAACGAGGCAAAGCTGTCGGACGCGGTTCCGAAGTTGGTCGAAGTTACTTATGACAAAGAGAAATATTCGATCGGCGATTGCGATGACGAAAGATTTCGCCCGTATCTCGATTCTAATCAAAACCGCACGGTGTTTGCTCTGCTCAGTTATTTATTTTCACAGACGGCTATAAACACACAAAATTTGCCTATCCAGCAGTTGATTCAGGTGCAATAGGATTTGCCGCAATCCGTGTATTTGCAGGTTTTGTGGGGAGGAACAGCATTTCTGGGGATGTGAACGAACGCCCGGTAATAAATGATGCTGTAATATAGAGAATGAGAAGGCGGTAGCGCGCCTTGGGGCGCGACTCGCTGCGCTCTATATGGTAGGGGATTTTTGATGGGTGACCCAGGGTAGGCCCGGGGACGGGCCAACCCTGGGCTTTGTTGCGCAACATCTTCGATGTTGATTTTTTTTCACGCGAGAAGTGGTTCAATGGAGGGTCCGTTTCGGTTCTCGTGCGGCGGAAAAAATGGATGGATGCAAGAGAGATAGGACGGGGTCCGTCTTGGTTCCGCATCGCGGAAAAGACGGGATAGAAGGAGATTAGGTGAGGCTCGAAAGAATTGTGAATTTGATCTGGCCGAATGTTGATTCGGTACTTTGGCGCAACCTCGTTGAGGTTGGGAGGATTTTTGCGGGTTTCCCAGGGTAGGTTCGGGGACGAACCAACCCTGGGCTTTGTTGCGCAACCCCATTCGGGGTTGTATGAGGGGAAGGGATGGCGTGATGTGGTTCGTCGCCGACCAGTGTGGTATGCGCTGGTTTTTGTGAGGTGAAGATTTTATGGCTTGCGTGGATGTGCGGCCCGCATGTTGGGCGTGATGGGTCTTCTTGTTCGTTGAAGTTTCCGACATCAAAGGGGCCAAGTCTTTAATCCCACAAATAGTGTTCGTCCCACTTTAAATCGTGTTTGCGCAATAACGCGCGTAGCTCGTCCTGGAATCCAATTTTTTTATGGTGGTCTGCTTGACTGGAAATGTAATCTTTCACTTTTTCCAAATTGGATGCGCTGACGGAAAAATTTGCGTAGCCTGCTTGCCATTGGAAATCCACGTATTCATCGCCCTGCTGGCTAAGCCAATCATGCGATACGCGTTTTAATTCTTTTACCCAGTTTGCCTGGGTGATGGTGCGGCTAAAACGCGTCAGCAAATGCACATGATCTTCTGCGCCACCTATGATTAACGCCGGGCAATCCAATTGATTTGAAACTCCGGCGAGGAAGGCGTAGAGGGCTTCGCGGGTGGCCTGATCTCGCAGCCAGGGACGACGTTCTTTCGTTGAGAAGACCAAGTGAGTGTAAATGGCCGAGAGCGATTGTGGCATGCGGGCAACTTTGCACAACCTCGTTGAGGTTGGGAAGATTTTTGCGATTTCCCCAGGGTAGGTTCGAGGACGAACCAACCCTGGGCTTTGTTAACCCCGTTCGGGGTTGTTTTTTGGCACGTGAGTAGCGGTAAATGTGGAACCATTTCGGTTGGGCATCGCGGAAAAGATGGATGGGATGCAAGGAGGCGATTGGTGAGGGTGAGTGATGACGAAAATTCACCGGGCGTGTCAGCAGCCAGCAAGGTTTGAAGAAATTGTGTATTTGATCTAGTGGAATTTCGTCTCGTTAGCTTGGCGCAACCTCGTTGAGGTTGGGAAGATTTTTGCGGTTTTCCCAGGGTAGGTTCGGGGACGAACCAACCCTGGGCTTTGTTACGCAACCCCATTCGGGGTTGTATGAAGGGAGCCGATGGCGTGACGTCGTTCGTGGCCCGACCGGTGGTGTGCGCGGGTTTTTGAAATGAAAATATTACGGCTCGCGGGTACGCTCGCCCTCCCCATGATAAGTTGGGGGGATGTTTTCTTTCGTCCCTGGCCGGGACTTGATTTGGCTGGAATGAAAACCCAGCAATAAATTGCTGGGCTAAGTTCGGTCGTCCCTGCGGGACTTCGGACGGGGGAGCGGCAGCTCCGCCACTAATGATCGCCGGAGCGTTGGCCAGCTTTGGTGAGGGTAATGACGATGTAAAGGAGGGCCAGGATAGAGTAGCCGCCGGTCAAAAATATTCCCAGTGGATATGGAAGCTTGACGAGGAAGGGGATGGCTAAAAATGGAATCAGCAGCAGTCCGATTATGAGTGTGACTTTACCGAGTGTCTGCAGCTTTGATGGAGTTTTCTCGCTCATCAGGCTTTGGCTTCTTCGGGCTGGGGTTGGTCCTGGGGTTTTTCTTCGGGTTCTTTTTCTTCCTGGGGTTCGGGTTCGGTGGCTTCCATTAGTTTCATGGCGCCGGCGAATAATGCGGTGAAGAGGCCGCTGCTGGTAAATGTATTGCGGAAGAATTGCCAGGTTTCGGGCCAGCCTTGGGTTCCTTTGGTGAGGGCGAGGATCCAGCCGCCCAATGTCTTGGTGTATTCGGGATTGTTAAATGGGTTGAGGAACCAGGAGATGGTGTTGGTGATAAGGTAAAAAATGATGGCGCCGAGGAGTCCACCGGCGAGGAGGGCAAAGAAGTTGGAGCGGTGGTTGAATTGGCGTCCGAGCCACACTATGGCGGCGTAGGCGAGGTAGTTTCCAAGCAATTCCGGGCTGAAGATGGGTGAGCCGTAGTGGGCGTGGTAGTAGAGGTTGAGTAATAGGTCGGTGAGGGCGAGGGTGAGGAAGGGGAGCCACCAGACGAGTCGCCGAGGGAAGTAAACGCCGGCGCAGAACATGATGGCGTAAACGGCGCTGAAGTTCTGGGGCATGAGGCCGGGCCAGCGCGTGAGCGCGAGGAGGAGCATCAGGATGATGGGCAGTATGGTTTTTCCTTTCACCGTTGAGAATGATACTCGAATGGGGGAGGGGAATCCAGTGCGGAGTGGTGCAGTGCGGAATGCGGAGTGCGGAGTGCGGAATTGGGGAGGTGACTTCGGGGCGCGGTGGTGTGAGGGCGTGGACTCAGGGTGTGGTTGGATGGATTGACGCAGAGGCGCAGAGGCGCGAGAGGCGCAGAGTGGAGGAAAGGGGCAAGAGGTGTGGAATTAGAGAGTAAGGCGTGGGATTGAAATGAGGGTTTGGAATAAGTCGGCAGCGGCTATCTTATATTGGGTTGCTGCGGGTCATAGACCCGCGATCCGGCGGAGAGAGGAGGTTCAAGTTTTCAGTTTTCAGTTTTCAGTTCGGATTGGTGGTGGATGAGATATAGGCTTGGTGTGGGTCGGGAGTGGCTTGGCGGTTTAATGTTGCCGCGGGTCATAGACCCGCGGTCCGTGGGGAAATAATGATGGAAAAATTGTTTGAGGTGATTTTTGAGGATGGAGAGTTGTTGGTGATTAACAAGCCAGCGGGGTTGGTTTGTCATCCGACGAAGGGGGATGTGTATTCGAGTTTGATTAGCCGGGTGCGGTTGCATCTCGGGGCGGAGGCGCGGGCGCATTTGGTGAATCGGCTGGATCGGGAGACGAGTGGGGTGGTGTTGGTGGCGAAGTCGGATGTGGCGGCGCGGGAGTTGCGGAAGCTGTGGGAGGAGCGGGTGGTGCGAAAGGAGTATTGGGCGATTGTGCATGGGCGGGTGGCGTCGAGTGGGGGGAGTGTTGAGGCGGCGCTGGGCAGGGATACGGAAAGTATTGTGGCGGTGAAGGATAGGGTGCGCGAGGATGGGGCGTTGTCGCGGACGGATTTTGAGGTGGTGCAGCGGTTTGGGCGCGCGGAGGGGGAGTTTACGTGGTTGAGGGTGTGGCCGCACACGGGGCGGAAGCATCAGATTCGTATTCATTTGGCGCATATCGGGCATGCGATTGTGGGGGATAAGTTGTATGGCGGGGATGAGGATATATATATGGCGCTGGTGGAGGATCGAATGACGGCGGAGCAGCGTGCGCGGATGATCTTGCCGTGGCAGGGATTACATGCGCGGGAGGTGAGGTTTGTTTGGCGGGGGGTGGAGAGGGTTTTCGCGGCGGAGGCGGAGGGGTGGTTTATGGATTTTTTGCGGGAGGGAGGGGTGGTGGAAAAAATGATGGGCAGGGGTGTGGGAGGGGTTTAAGATTTGGGGGTGTTTGCGATTCCTAAAACGATGTCGGCGGTGGTGTATCGCGGGGTGAAGGATTTGCGGGTGGAGACGTTGCCGGTGCCGAAAATCGGGCCGGGTGAATTGCTGGTGAAGGTGGCGGCGTGCGGAGTGTGCCCGACGGATATTAAGAAGATCCATTACGGGACGGTGTCGCCACCGCGGGTGTTCGGCCATGAAACGGCGGGGACGATTGTGCGAATGGGCGCGAATGTGCGGGTATTTCGCGTGGGTGAACGGGTGGCGTTGCATCATCACATCCCGTGCATGAGGTGTCACGAGTGCCGGCATGGGGCATTCGCCCAGTGCGCGCAATATAAACGGACGGGGATCACGGCGGGATTCGAGCCGGCGGGCGGAGGTTATGCGGAATACGTGCGGGTGATGTCGTTTGTGCTGCCAGGCGTGGTGAAGATTCCGGCGCGGAATACGTTTATTGAGGGAGCAATGCAGGAGCCGGTGAATACGGTGTTGAAGGCGGTGGAGCGGTTGCGGTTGTTGAAGGGGGATGTGGTATTGGTCGCGGGACAAGGGCCGATTGGGTTGTTGTTTACGCGGTTGCTGGCGTTGCGAGGCGTGAAGGTTATTGCGAGCGATCTTTTGCCGGAGCGGTTGAAATTGGCACAAGCATGGGGGGCAAGTTGGGCATTGGTGGCGGGCGATAAAAATTTTGCGGAGGGCGTGGAAAAAATAACTCGCGGGCGAGGCCTTGATGCGGCGGTGATCGCGGTGCCGTCGGATGCGGCGGTTTTGCAGGCGCAGGAGCTTTTGCGCGGGGCGGGGCAGCTATTATTGTTTGCGCACACGAAACGCGGAAGCCAGATGAGCGTGGATCCATCGAGTGTTTGCGTTGATGAGAAAGATTTGTTGGGCAGCTACTCCGCCGATTTTACGATTCAGAAGGAAGTGGCGAAACTCGTCTTTTCGCGCAAGCTGGATGTGCGGAAACTGGTTACGCATGAGTTCCCGCTCGAAGAAACTGCGGTTGCTGTAGAACTTGCATCCAATCCCCGACCAGAATCGTTAAAAATTATAGTGGCAGTCGAAAAACCGTAAAATAAGTTGGATTTGAAGCGAAAAAAGCATGAAATTTGACTTTAAAATCCTTGGTGAATGAATGGCGTTATATGTTTTAATTCAGCCACTTAGGTGCAGAACAAAAACCGGCTAAAACCGCTCGAAAAAATGTTCAAAAATAATTTAGAAACCAGTTGACATACCCGCCTGAATTTGACAAATTTAACACGCACACAGTTAAACACACAGAACAACAAATAACAAAATGAGAACAAAAGCATTAATTCTTGGCGCTGCGTTCGTCGCAGCAGGTGTCGCCTCCTCAATGGCGCAATCCAATGTTTATTCATTGAACATTGTCGGTTACGTGAATGTCCCGGTTCCTGCCGGCTTCAGTATCTTAGCTAACCCGTTAGATGACGGCTTGAGTGACACTAATGTGATCACGACTGTTCTCGCTACTAATATTGTTGCGAACTCTCAGGTCTTCACCTTTACGCCCTCTGGTGGATATAATTCAACTGTTGAAAGCTATTTTGCTGACTTCGGTTGGTTTCCTGGCACTACTCATTTGGCTCCTGGAACTGGCTTCTTCTTCTTCTCGCCGACTGCGACAAACATTACGTTTGTTGGTCAGATTTCTGCTGGAACATATACGAACACGCTGGCTGCAAACTCCTTCAATTTAGTTGGCTCGGTTGTTCCTGAAGCGTTGCCGCCTGGTGTTCCTGGTGAATCGAGCACGTTGGGGGTTCCTGTTACGGCTAACGATGTGATTTACCGTTATAATTCAACGGCGTATGCGGCTGAGGGTGGTTATGATACCATTACTTACTTCCAAGGCTTTGGATGGTTTGACTCGGTTGCGGGTGGTGGTTCTACAAATGGGCCAACGCTTAATGTCGGTGAAGGTGTTTTCCTGTTCAGTACAGCAGGTGGAAACTGGGTTGAAAACTTCTCAGTTAATTGATAGTTCAACCAATAAAATAGAAATCTAATCAACCAAATAGAACAACAAGTATGAAAAAACTAACAACAATCCCGGTCGCGCTATTCATTTGCATTGGTGCTTACGCTCAGGGGACAATTCAATACGCTAACAATCCTGGCGTGCCTGTTAAAACTACTATTAATGGTGTTACTGCTAATGCTAACTCTACTGGCGGTGATCAGGTTGAAATGTTCTATCAAATAGACAATGGTGGTGCTGCTCCGGCTGCCATTACTTCTATGAATGGTGCCTTGGGAAATTGGATAGCAACATCTGTAACGCCTGTTTTACAGCCTCCGGCTGGTCCTACTGGTGTTTTTGATGCTCCTAGTGTAACTTTGCAAAATGTTCCTCTTGGTGCGACCGTTTGGCTTGAAATCGTAGGTTGGGACAATAACGCAGCTT
This sequence comes from Verrucomicrobiia bacterium, assembly GCA_036268055.1. Classification (NCBI taxonomy): domain Bacteria; kingdom Pseudomonadati; phylum Verrucomicrobiota; class Verrucomicrobiia; species Verrucomicrobiia bacterium. Next base: position 139,874 of record DATAUW010000010.1, read on the forward strand.
CTGTGGCTGCTGCTTTAAGCGGGGGTTCGACCTTGTTTGGTAACTCTGCAGTGTGGAGCGAGGGAACTGGCGGGGCTGGTACTCCTCCAGCTACAGCGCCTGCAATTACTGGTGCTGGTCAGTTCACGGGGATGACTCTCACGGCTATTCCCAATACTCCTGAGCCGACCACGATCGCTCTTGGCGCTCTTGGTGCAGCTTCCTTGTTGGCTTTCCGCCGCAAGAAATAATTAAGCCTGTCTCTTTCACAGCCGCCCGAAAGGGCGGCTTTTTTTTTCACCAGACGTTGACAGAAAAAAAATCGCCGTTAGCATTTGGCGAAACTTATTTGGCTGGCGCGTTCGTCTATCAGTTAGGACACGGCCCTCTCAAGGCTGAGAGACGGGTGCGATTCCCGTACGCGCTACCATTTTTATCATGCGTCCATTTCAAATCATCTTCAATCCGACGAGCGCCGCTGAACTCGCCCGCATGCCCAAGGAATTACAGTTGCAAATCCTTGGCGAATTCCGTGGCTTGCCACAGCAAGTCCTGGCCACCGACCTGGATGAATTCGGCCAGTTGGAACGCGCTGGGCGCACGCTGCATCGTTTTCGCGTAGGAGATTACCGCGTCTATTTTGAGCGACACGATCTGGGCGTGGTGGTGCATCGCATCCTGAGCCGCCACACGCTCAAGGATTTCTATTTCCGTTCCGGTTTGAAGCTGGAAGAAGACGAAGCGCTTCAACAAAACCCAAAATTCTGGGAACTCATCGAAGCCGCCGTTTCGTCACCGCAGGAATAATGGGAAGGCGAACTGGCCCAATCAAGTCCCTTCGCCCAATTCCACGTTCCAATAGGCCAGATCAATGAAATGCTTCCAGCTTTCGTGCTGGTGCATGCCGAGATTGATCTGGACGAACGGACGCCACTTCGGCCGCTTTGGCTTGCGGATGAGATGCATGCCGGCTTCCTGGGGAGTATGATTCGCTTTGCGCGTGTTACAAGGGATGCAGGAGCAAACGATATTTTCCCACGTCGTCGGTCCGCCACGATCGCGCGGGATGACGTGATCCAGATTCAAATCCTTGCGATCAAATAATTGGCCGCAATACTGGCATGTATTACTATCGCGCTCAAAAATATTATGCCGCGTGAACTTCACTTCCTTCTTCGGCATACGGTCGAACATCACCAGCAAAATCACGCGCGGCACGCGAATGCGAAATGAAATCGTGTGGATGCTTTCCGGGTGCGGCTGTTGCTCCGACAAATCCTGCCATTGATCGAAGCTGAAAGTTTGAAACGACCCATCGTCGCCGCTGAGGACGACCTGCGCATGCCCTTCGAAGAGCAGCGTGAGGGCGCGTCGTGCCGTGCAGATATTGACCGCCTGCCAAAGTCGGTTCAGGACCAGCACATGTTGGTTTAAAAATGAATTCATAATGAACCCAGTGCGTTGTCGGCGCGGAAATTAACACAACTTCAATCGCCCTGTCAATTCGCGGTGCGCCGCAACGGGACAATTTCACGTATTTGTAACTCGCGAACAAATGCCCAGCCACAACCGGGCGCATCTTATCACTGTTCTTGAAATGAGCATTTACATGTCCGAGGGGTATGATTGGCGGTCTTGTCCCGGGGAGCGCACGCGCCCTCGCGTGCTGCCATCGGCGCCCTCGCCGATGGTGGTGGGGTGTGCGAGTTTTAAAGCGAATGTGCGAATTTTCCGCCATCTCGGATGTGGTTGGCGAGGGCGCCAACCACTGCACGCGAGGGC